>JBGVBB010000129.1:0-14810 GCA_045225155.1 Elusimicrobiaceae bacterium | reverse complement strand
CCAAGATTTATTCAGATATAAACAAACAGGCGTTAATAAAGAAGGGAAAGTAGAAGGTATATTCACCGCTACCGGTACAAAACCTACTTTCTTTGCGGAATTTAAGGCTAAAGGTCTTGAAGTCCCCGAAAGCACTTTTGCGAAGGCGGCATAATGAAGCATTTAAGAACTGCATTATTTTTCTTCACTGCTACCCTAATGTTAGGGCAGGTTTGCTATGCCCAACAAGTTTTAACGGCAAAGCAAACGCAAACTTTAAAGTGTGCGGAAGAAAAAATTTATGCAGTGTATAATTTCTTAAATGTTGATAAAACTGCCGAACAAAAAGCATTTGTTCCTTCACAATGCGGTAAAAGTAACCCGATACCAGTTCCTAATTGGCTTCAAACAGAATCTTTACCCCAGATGGCTACGGAAAATAAATGGCAACAAGAATCTAATTCCGGTTATCAGTCTTATAATATGGCACAAATGTGGCAAAGGGCTTTTGGTATAATTCACGAATATTTATCTTTAGCCGAGAGCATTAACGAAGGTACAGCATATACTCAACAAGAAATACAGGAACAATTCGGTATGCTTCGTACACGCTTTATTATAACATTGGATATGATTGCTTCCGAACCTGTTTTTTATGAAAGTATGGAAGGGCGCGGTAGGCAAATTATAGGAACATTGGAATTGATAAGCCAGGAAATGTTAAGCGTGGGGGAATCTTTTGTTGTACCCCAAAAACAATGGCGTAATAAATTTAGGAAATCAATTACAGGTATTGCTGTCCTTTCAAATTCAATATACTCAACCGTTATGATGAAGAAGTGGCTTACGGTTGCACCTCCTCGTTTTAAAAGATCAAATAACCAAACTGTTTTATTGATTTTTACGATGCTTGGCACCTTACTTGTGTTCGCAGCAGTTTTAATGATAATGAATAATCAAAACGATGCCATAAGCAGTGCTATAGACAAATACTTACAAAAAACGTCAGTTTGGGTTGATGACTACAATAGGCAATTCATAAGAATTAACATTAAGTATATGGTTATTGCCACGGTTGTTTTATTTACTTTACTAGGTATAATGTTTGGCATGGCTTTGGGCGGTATCTTTGGTTTTATAGTTTTTGCTATCTTTTTCGGTATAGGTTTAAATGCCGGTTTAAAAATGCCCGGTGCAATGCTTAATGTTTTAAAAAAGCAAAGAGGTAATAAAATAAATAAACAGTTAATGGATGCGTTGATTTTGCTATCTAACTCTTTGAAATCAGGTATGGATATCGTTCAAGGTTTTGAGATGGTTTCAAAAGATTTACGTCCGCCAATATCTGAGGAATTCGCTTTGGTTATAAAAAATTATAACTTAGGTACACCGTTTGAAAGATCTTTGGAAATGATGGAAGAACGTGTTGATTCCCGTTTGCTTTCCTATATGGTTAAAGCAATAGTTTTGCAAAGGCAAGTCGGTGGTAATTTGACTAAGATTTTTGAACGTATCGTTGAAAATATTCGTGAAGAGAGCAAACTTGAAGAAAAACTTCAGGCAATGACTGCCCAACAAAGAATACAGGCAATAGTCGTCGGTATCATGCCATGGATTATGGTTGGCGTAATGTTTGTGTTTCAACCTGATACAATGATAAACTTTTATACAACACCTGTCGGTATAGTTGTTCTGTTGTTTTGTATAATTTGGATATTTATCGGTATTAAAGCCGTTAATAAGTTGGGGGAAATTAAAGTATGATGAATCCGAGTATGGTACACTTGGTCTTGTTGTTGCTTGCTATCGGCGGTACAATTTGTGCCTTCTTGGCTGTTATTATGTTTTTTACGCCGGCACCTGCAGGGCTTGATATATCTGACTTAGAGGCAAAACAAGTAAAATCGGCATCTTCTTTTGCGAGGTTAAAACCTGAAGATAATCTCTTGGACAGAGTGGCCTTTTACTTATTAAACTTTTTACATTTACAAGAACCGTTGGAAAATATTTGGGTCTTACTCGGTAGCCCTGAAAAACCACAACCTGTAGATATGTTGTATTACAAAATTTATGCTGCATTGGCTACTCCTCTTGTGTTATATTTTCTTTTCGGAACTTGGTTAGTTATATTTTTTATACCTCTGGGGTTTTATTTGCCGGATATGTATTATAAAGGTGAAATAGCAAAACGCCAACAAAATATGCTGGGGAACTTTGCTACCACTGTAGATTTAATGGCCTTGGTCATAGAATCCGGTTTGGATTACATGACAGCTTTTGAACGTATAGTAAAAATTGCTAAAGAAAAAACTTTGCTCGAAGTTGAGATTGAAAAAACTTTAAATGAAACTAAACTCGGTTATTCCAGGCGTGAATCATTAGAAAGGTTAGCAGCAAGAACAGGTGTACAAGATATAAGATCTTTCGTAGGATTAATCGTACAGTCTGATGAGCTCGGTACCAGTTTAGTACAATTACTCCGTAACTTTTCAACGGACTTAAGGTTTAGGCGTTTAAATAAAGCCGAAAAACTTGCGGCGCAAGCATCAACGAAGATGTTAATACCATTGTTCATCTTTATATTCCCAGTGGTGTTTATTATGATGCTTTCACCGATGATAGCAGATTTTATGCGCGGCGGTATGCCGTTCTAGGAGTTTGAAATGAAACGAATTGTTTATATCATTGCCATTTTGGTATTTTGCGTATCACTTTGTTTTGCAAGGGCGGGGGATAGGCCTTTAAGGGAAACCGGTAAAGAAGCCGGCCTTATGCTCGATTTACAAAAAATGTCATTGGGTACATTAGCTAATGTAGAACAAAGAAGGCAATATCTTTCTACCGTTCAACTCGAAAAACAAAGAATACAAAATTTCACTTTAAACATGGTCTATGATAATGCTTACAACATGTATAAACAGGGCGATTATCAAAGAGCGGCAGAAATATCCGACGTTATTTTAAGCATAGATCCAAGTATGAAAAAGGCAAAGACTTTGGCAAATACTGCTACAAAAATGGCTACATACGGTACTTTGTCCGAAAAAGAGATTTTAGACATGAAGTATAAGGAAGCATACAATTTATATAAACAAGGTTATTTGGTTGAAGCACAAAGTAAATTTGAAGAAATTTTGGTTTTAAATCCTAATGAAGATCTCGCAAGGGATTGGATTAATAGAATTAATAATGAGTTTACTAAAATACATACCCGCCGCGGTTATTATGCTTATAAACAAGGTGATTATCAAGAAGCTTTAAATCAATGGTATAACGTGTTATTAATCAAAAAAGATGACCCGGCCTTAAACTTAAAAATTGCGGAAGTTGAAAATTTAGTAAAGAAAGAAGAAAGCCAAAAAGTCTTAGACAAAGCTTTTGAATATTATTCTAAGGGTAAATTACTTGATGCTTATAGGGAATTTAATAATGCCCATCAAATATACCCCGGGGAACAGCAAACACAAAAGTTTATTGTCCAACTTAGGGAAGAAATCGCTAACAATTATTACAATGCCGGTAATAAAGCTTATAACGAAAGGAAATACAATACAGCTATTTCCAATTGGAAAGAAGCTCAAAGATGGGGTTATAATCAACAAGATATTTCAGTGTTAATCAGAAGTGCCCAAAGGGCAAGAAGAATGGCATCTTCGTCTTCATCTTCATCTTATTCATATTCATCATCTTCGTCATCTTCTTCATCGTCATCATCATCTTCTTCTTCATCGTCAAGCAGATCAAGTTCATCTTCTGAATCCGGTACATATAGGGATGGGAAATGTCCTCCTTGTCCGACACTTAAATGTAAGCCTTGCCCGACCGTTTTTGAAGAAAATAGGAATACAGATACAATCCAAGAAGTATTGCCGGTTGCAAATTCCAAGAATAAAGAAGTTGCTACCAAGAAAACTGTAATTACTAATATTGAAGAAACTCCGGAAGGTACAACAACTACGACAACAACAAAAATTTCAACAGATGTAAAAGAAGGAACTTCTGATAAGTTGCCTCCTGTAACAACGGAAGTAGAAGGTGAAAAAGAGGATTTCCCTACCCAAGCAATAGTAGAGAAAGCCCCTACAAGAGTTACGGAAGCGGCACGTCAGGCATCTATTAAACATTATCGTTACGGTTTGGCAGCTTTCCAAGAAGCTAACTATGAAAAAGCTAAAGAAGAATGGCAAGCGGCCCTTAACTTAAATCCTGAAAACTCCGACGCGGCTTTAGGGCTTAAGAGAGTAGAGGAAAGATACAGCAATATGGGTAGTAGGTAGATATGATTAAAAGAATAAGTACAAGATGGTTTATTTGGTTTACGATGGTAGCAATATATGCTATTATCGTCGGCGGTTTGTTATACTTTAACTTGTTTAAACGCGTGTTTGATCTTAATTTGCAAAATCAAATTATTGATACCGTTCGCCAAAACGCAAGTACTTTAATAGACGGATTAGTATCTAAAAACTATTTGACTGTGCCGGAAAACGAAATTATATCTTCATGGCCACGCCAAGATAACAGAATAAGCAATATCGTTTATTTTAACGGTAACGGTACTGTAAGATGGCATAAAAATCTTGAATTGCTTGATATGCAAATTACGGATTATCAACGTGGCGGTTATTTGGAAACAAATGCCATTGAAGAAGCCGTAAGAACAGGTGCCCCCAGTATTAAAATTAAGAGGGAAGGTAATTACTATGAAATAGCAATTCCTCTTAAAGCCAAAGGGGATAAAATTGCAGGCATTATAAGTGTTGACGTGTCAAGAAAACAAGTTAAAGAAGAAATCAAAAAAGCATTGACTTGGTATTTGATAGGTTCTGTAATAATTTTCGTTTTAATGGGGTTTGTACTTTATATTTTCGTTATAAGAAGTGTAACAAACCCGCTTTTACAACTTGCTGAAGGTATTGATAATATTTCTACAAAGAGTTTCGTTTTAAACTTTTCTTCCCGCGGTGATGAAATCGGCCTTTTGGCGCAAGCCGTGGAGGGGTTTTTAGGTAAAGTAAAAAAAGAACTTGAAGAACAGGAAGAACTTGAAGAAAACCGTTTGCATTATGAACAAGAATGGTGGTCTTCCATTTTGGCAGTAACAATACCTAAAGGTACAAGGGCTATAGTCGTAGATGAAAACAACAATATAATGCACGCCAACTTTGAACTTAAATTGGAAAAAGAAGGCCCCGTTCACTTGCTTGATATATTCGGCGGTACGCAACAGGATATTGTTAATATCGTAGGTAGGGCTATGGATAACCCCGGCAAAATATTTAGAACCGTTACCAAAAGCGGCAGCCATATTTTTACAATAAAAGCTTTGCAACTTGCTTCTAAAGGTGGTATAATAAGAACTATAATAATTTTGGAACCAAAGAGATAGTTTTGGAGGACAAATGAAAATAGAAATAAAAAACATTAACTTAAAATCAATAATACTTTCAGCATTCCCGTTGTTAGTATTTGCTTTGTGTTTGGTAAACTATGTTATGCAAATATCTAGTATGCCCGACATGAGCGTGATTCAACAAATATTGCAAATTATCTTGTGGACACTTGTAGACACAATGGTTTATTTGGTTTTATTTGTAATATCTGCTTTTGTATACAATTTATTTTGTTCTTTCGGTATGAGGGGTTTAACGTTTACCGTTGAAGAACCTTTATCCAAGGAAGAAGTAAAAGAAGAAAATTAATAAAAGGAGAAACGTTAAAATGAAGAAGTTTATCAGTATATTTGCCGTATTGGCGATATGTGTCGGTTCCGTGTATGCTGCACCGGCCAAAACAACAAAAACAACAGTTAAAGAAGTTCCTGTAACAGTTATCGTTATGGATGATGATTCAACCGGCGGTGCGGATGCCGCTTTAAATTCCGGGTTGGAACAAGTATTAGGTACTAAGTTAAATATTACAACCGTTAATCGTTCAGCCGCATTAACCGATCCTAAATATCAAGGTTTAAATTTAGATTTTATGCCTTTATATTTAGTAGAAAAAACCCCTCTTGTTCAAGAAAAATTTGACAGATATATCAAAGCAGGTCAAATCAAAGAACACAATGGTCAACTCGTTTTCGAACACCAAACAAGGAACGGTGTTTATGCAAATAAAGAATTAAGACCTAATGAACTTGATTTATTTGTAATGTCACAATGCCCTTATGGTGTCAGAGCAGAAAATCAAATCATTGACTTGTTAAAACTTGAAAGACTTCCCAAAGATTTAAAAATCAATGTTCGCTATATTGTCAGCGAAAGAAACGGCGAAATTAACAGCTTGCACGGTTCAGCCGAATGGGAAGAAGACGTTAGACAAATCATTATTCGCGAAAAATATCCTAACAAATTCTGGAAATATCTTGAAATCAGAAACAAAGATTACAGAAGTTCCTTGTGGGATAAAGCCGCTGAAGAAGCCGGTATTAACCCCAGAATTTTTGCTAAATACTGGAAATTCGGTTTAGAAAAATTAAAAGAAGATATTAAAATTACCGAAGAATATAATGTCTCCGGTTCACCGACAGTTATTTGGCAAGGCAGAACTGTAACCGATATGGGTTCTTTAGGTAATATCAAAGGCCTTGAAGGTTTCAAACAAAGCTACGGTGGTGCAGCCGCTAAAGCAGCACCGCAAGGCCAATGCTAAAGTAGTTTTATATTCTTAAATTGGGGCATAAACTTATGCCCCAATTTTTATAGTTTTATTATTTGATTTATGAGGAAAGGTCAGTTAAGAAAATTAATATTTTCTTCTTTAATGATAACAGCATTGTTACCATTGGCAATGTCTTTCTTCTTTACTCATCGTGCGGAAAGCGAACTACTCAAGGACGAGGAACTAAATCTTTTAAATAATTTTAATGTTGTTATCGGTAAAGGGGTTGATTCCTTTTTTCAAAATAACTCTCTTTTACTTAATAATTTTTTAACTATCCATACTTTTCACGATAGAAACGAAATCAATTTAACCCATAAAGATATTTCCGATTTCGTTAAAAGCAGTTCGGAATTTTCTTCAATAGCATTTTTCGATTCATCAGCCAAAGAACAAGCATATTTCGGCCCAAACCCTAAATTTAATTTTAATCAGGAAATAAAAAATACTTTACAAACAGGTGCTTTAACAGTAGGAAATTTAGGTATTGTTAAAGGAAAAGGGTTAAATGCCGCTATCGCGATAAAAAACAGTTTTTTAAACAGAACATATTTTGTTGCTTCCCAGATACCGCTAAATAATTTAAGTAATTATTTGCCGGTAGGTAGGGGAAATGTTTTAATTTTTACTAAAAAAGGTTTTTTAATTTATTCTTCCGCCAACGGCATAAACGAAGGGAATTCAAACGATTACAGAAAAGAAATGTCCATACTTGCACCGAAAGCAGAGGAAGGCAATCTCGTTTCTGTGGAAATGGATGAAAATATAGGTGTACTTTCCGTTAACAAATTAAGCGGATGGTTAATTTATACTTATGATTCGGCAGCTAAAGTAGAAGGCGGTTTATTAAGTTTATATAAACGTTTTTATAAAGAAATACTTATAATCCTTACGATAGTTCTGCTTTTTGCTTTGTTCATGTCCATATACGTTTCCGGTGTTATGGTAACGCCGTTAGATACCATGACGAAAGCATTTAAAAAAATAGAACAAGGTAAAGCGGACCAATTGCCTGATTTACCTTTCCCGGATAATGAAATAGGTGCTTTATCTTTGGCTTTCGCGAAAATGATAGATTCACTTAAAATACGTTTCGATGAGCTTCGCCAAGAAAGAGAAGACCTGGAAGAACTTAATCAATCTCTTCAGATCAGGGTCGGTAGTCGTACAAAAGAATTAAAAACCGCTTTAAACGAATTAATTAAAAAGGAAAGGCTTGCCGCTATCGGGCAAATGGCGTCCATAGTCAGCCATGAAATTAAAAATCCTCTTGCTGTAATTAAAAATGCAGTGTATTTGGTTAAAGCACGTTTGGGGGATGGTGCAGATGTTAAAATCGCTAAAAATTTTAAAGTTATTGACGACGAAATAAACCAGGCCAACAGTATTATTGAAGAAATTTTAGGTTATGCCCGTACGCGTGAACAAATACTTACTACGATAGATTTAAGTTTGTATGCAAGGGAAATATTATCCTCTTATCCTATTCCGAAAAACATACAACTTACAACCTATTTCTATACGGAAGATTTGCCTGTTACTATTGATGCCGAGGAAATGAAACAAGCCCTAAGAAACGTTATAGCAAATGCTATAGAAGTTATGCCTGAGGGGGGTATGCTCGTAGTTAAAACAAAACTTCTAAAAGACGGGCGTGCTTCTTTGAGTATTACAGATAGCGGCCCGGGCATACCGGAAGAATTGCAAGAACAGATTTTTACACCTTTCTTTACAACAAAAGCACGCGGTACAGGCCTTGGCCTTGCCGTGGTTAAGAAAGTATGTGCCAGAAATAAAGTTGAATTTAAATTAAAGAGTGAGGTCGGCAAAGGGACAAAGATGTCATTTATTTTCAAACTTGCCGATAAATAATATGATTACAGAAAACGAAAAAGCAAAAGTTTTGGTAGTAGATGATGATAATAACTTAAGGGAAACCTTGGCGGAACTTTTGGAACTTGAAGGATATGATGTCTATCAAGCCGAAAGTGCAAAAGAGTGTATGGAACTTGTCAGGGGGGATTTCTTTCATGTTATTTTGATGGATTACAATTTAGGCGATGGTACAGGTATTGACTTAATAAACAAAATAAGATGTTTTAATGAGAAAAGCCAAATTATAATGATAACTGCCCATGCATCTTTAAATGCTGCTGTTAAAGCAATACAAGAAAGCGTGTATGATTTTATGATGAAGCCGGTTGATTTTGACTATCTTAAAAGAACAATCAAAATGGCGCTTGAAAAATTTTATTTGGAACAAAGGAACAGACAACTTCTTGCCGAACTCAAAAAGACCAATGCCGATTTAAGTAATTTAAATACAATGAAAAGTAAATTCTTTTCTATCGTTTCGCACGACTTATCAAACTCCTTGATGGCGTTGAATATGAGTTTCCAAATGCTTCAGCGTACTATTAAAAAACCGGATGCGGACCAAACTAAAAAAATGGGTTATATGGAACAAAGTTTGGGGCAAATATTTGTGTTGGTTAAGGACCTCGTTGACTGGGCAGCTATTGAAAAGGGAAAACTCCGTTTAGAAAAACAGGAATTTGAATTAACTTCTATGTTAAAAAGTGCTTTTGAAGTTTTTAAAGAAAAGGCAAAACTTAAAAATATCTTGATGACTTTTGAAAGTGAGGGGGAACTTATGGTTTTCGGGGACCCCAAAAGAATAAGGCAAGTTATTTCAAATATCGTCGAGAACGGTATAAGGCATACTAAAGAAGAAGGTAGAATTTCAATTTCGGTAGTGAAAAATGACGATAAAAATGCTAAAGTAATAGTAAAGGACACCGGTGACGGTATTGAGCCAGAACTTACAAAGGAACTTTTTAAAAGTTTCTATCAAAGTGCAACAGGTGGTGGGCGTTTAGGTTTGGGTTTATCAATAGCACAAGATATTGTTCAAAATCACGGTGGTAAAATTTGGGCTGAAAGTGAGGGTAAAGGAAAAGGATCTTCGTTCTGTTTCACTTTACCGCTTATTGAGAAATAGGAGATATTATGGCAACTAAAAAGAAAATTGTAAAGGTCTTAATTGCAGACGACCAAACTTTATTTAGGGAAGGTATCAAAGATGTTTTGACAGGCGAAAAGTGGATTTCCGTCGTAGGTGAAGCAGCCGACGGTGAAGAAGCCGTTGCTCTTGCTAAAAAACTTAAACCGGATGTGGTTTTGATGGATATCAAACTCCCTAAAATGGACGGTATTACTGCAACGAAAAATATTAAAAAAACAGAACCGAATATCAATATTTTAATGCTTTCAAGTTTTGAAGATGAAGCCCATGTCATGGATGCCGTACAAGCAGGTGCAAACGGTTATTTGTCCAAAATGTTGCCGGCCGCAGAACTTGTAAACTCAATACGCACTTTCACAACCGAAGGTTTAATGATACCCCAACAAATGATGGGGAAACTTCTTCAAGGCCTTCGCAAAATGGGTGAACCTAATGCTCCTACGCAAGCTATGCTTACTAAAACCGAAGTTAAAGTTTTAGATATGTTAGGTTCCGGGCTTAGCAATAAAGAACTTGCTATAGAACTTAATTGCAGCGTTAAAACTATTAAGAATCACTTAAACAGCGCTTTCCATAAACTCGGTGTAACAAGCAGAACGGAAGCCGTTGTTAAAGCAATAAAATTGGGGATTATATCCTCTGATAAATAATGAAACCGTTGTTCAGAATAATTGCAAATAAAAAGGGACAGCAGACAGCAGAATTTTTGCTGATGCTTGGCTCTATTGTTGCATTTATTTTGGCATTTACTATAAGTTTTCATAAAGAACTTGCAGGCGGTTTCTTTACGATAATAGGTAATATTTTAAGTTAGTATGGGTTTATTTAACTGCTTAAAAAACAAAAAAGCACAAATTGTTTTGCCGGCAATTTTACTTGTACCTACAATATTGCTGGTTATCTATTTATTGTTTGAAACAGCCAAACTTTCCCGTTTTAAAATTCGCACTCAGTTTGCTTTAGACAGCGCCGCTTTTATTGAACTTACTTCTTATTCCAATTTTTTAAATGCCGTTGCTTATACAAACGGTGCTTTCCCGTTCAGGGTGTTTAGGGAAAATATGATGGACACTGTAAACAGAAGTGAGAACGCTCCCGCGAACCTGCCTGAAAAAATTACTTATTATGATTTGTTCTATCAAGCAGGGGCTTTTCCTTCCATGACGGACATAAATTCTAACCCGAAATCCAGTGCCGGTAAATGGGAACTGACATATAAAGAAGCCCCGTCTGAAAATAAAGAAGATTTGGAAAACGGCATGGGGCGCCCAAAGAATTGGAATACGGAAAACCCTAAGGTTAAAGACGATGTAGAATATGGGCTTAACGTTAAAGAACTTGTGGAAAATTATGATTACTTTTTTATGATGTCAGATGACAATAATAACAATAATAACAACAATAATAACAATAACAACAATAATAATGAAACTGATCAGGCTATTGTTACACCGCTTACTGTATATATCGCCGTATATAAAATGTTTGAAAATATTTATGAATCGCAGAAAAAAGTTTATGAACGTCTTACAAAAGACGGAGAATTTTTCAGAAAGAGTTTTTATTATAATAGTTCATCATGTAAATTAAGCCAATGCGGTAAAGAGGGGGCCAGGGCCCTTAAAGATTATAATTTGGAATTAGATACTATCCGCCTTGATAAAATGGCTTGGTTTTATAGGGTAAAATGGCCTGAACAAAATTATACTTCTACGGAAGCGGGGAAAATGTCTTTTGATAAAGAAAAAAATGAGAAGTTTATGCCCTTATACCAATTTTCTTATTTAACCAGATCTAGCAGAAGTAAAATGAAAAAGTTGTACACCGGTATTGATATAAGGGAACCGATTGTACCGCCGGATAATTATTTTAGGGTTAATGTTAAAAGATATGCACAAAAATTACATGTTAGGGCGGCCCTGCAATGCACTAATGAAAGTAATAATTGTGTTTGGCCGAACCCGACATCTAAATATCAAGTGAGGTTATTCCCGTAATGTTCAGAAATCCGTTTTCTTTTTTACGTTCAAAGCATGGGCAGGCAACGACAGAGGTCGTTTTGCTCTTTCCTATCTTTTTTATTCTGGCACTTTTTATTATTAAAATATACGGGCTTTTAATTGTATTGCAAAAAACAGAAATCGCCTCAGCTTATGCAGGGCGCAGATGGCAGCTTGAAAGCCATAGGGCCGTAAAATATACCCAAGGCTGGGATAAAAACTTTTTAATGGCAGATATAAAGAAAAAGGTTCAGGAATATATCGGTTTTACTAATCCGGCCACACGTAAATTTTTGTCTTTACGCGAAGTTGACGTCAGTATAAAAAGATACGAGGTCTGGAATTCCATAACCATAACTGTTTCTACTTATCCGCCGCGAATCCCGCTTTTATGCAGTTATGATAAACGTGAAGTTTGTAAACAACCTTACGGTGCGGCTTGTATGCGCGGATATAATTTTATTTGCGAAACAGGCGGTACTATTCAAGTAGTAAAGCAAGTTCCTAATCGTGATAGGCCGATAGGATTTATATTGCCGAACTCCGCCAAGAATTTGAAGAAACAATAAAAAAATAGACAAAAAAAATTGTCACCGAGTGGGATCGAACCACTGACCTGGCGCTTATGAAACGCCCGCTCTAACCATCTGAGCTACGGTGACTTAACCTACTAATATTATAGCAAAATTTTTAGTCTGATAGCAAAATTATCTAACCCGGTAGGAATCTTTTAATTTCCTTAACGTCATAGCATAAACTTCGGGTGTCAAATATTTTAAAATCGGTTTTGTAAGTTTTTGTTGTTTAATATATGCCTCGCACATAAACCATGCTTGTGCCATTTGGGCATAATATTTTGTCGGTTTTAATTTTAATACTGCCTCTAAAATTTGTTCAAAATACGGGCTTTGCAAGTAATATGCTCTTGCAAGGTTAATGGCGGTTCTTTGGGCAAATTCTTGTTTACTTTTTAAATTTTTTAAGATTAACGGTAAAAATATTTCTTGATATTTTTTAATGATCTTTAAATCGGCGCAAAAAGCGTCACAAACGCTCCAATTTGAGATTTTAGGTATAAACCCATTAATTAATTTAATATCATCTTTAGGGGGGATTTTTTTGCAAATACGGGCAAGCAGAACTGCCTTTAAAAAATATTCTTCAAAGTATTTTACTTTATAATTTTTGTAAAAATTTTGAGCTTCTTCAAAAGTAAAAGTTTTTGCGTAAGCCCTTATTTTAGGGACTCTTACACCCAAAATATAATTTACCCCGGGCAATAACCCCGAGGTAAATTTTTGATATTTTTTATCGGCAAGTTTCTTTAAATCTTGCAAAACATTACGCATATTTTATTCAGCTATAATCGGTTTTGCTTCTTTAAATAATTTGCTGAAAGAGAATGCTACACCGACGTATAAATTTTGCCCACGCGGGCGGCCGCCGTATTTGGCTTGTGCCGTAAAGTAATTAATAAACGGTGCGACGGAAAGGTTTTTCCATACCAAAACTTCCATACGTGCATCAAGTTCTAAAGAGTAATCTAAATCCGTCGGTTGTTCTTTGCTTTCATGTAAATAATCTCTCCAAATACCTTTAAAGGTTGCTTTTACACCTTCGCGAATAGGGGCATTAATTTCAAAACCTGCAGTCCAACCGAGTTTGGCGGAATGTTCCGGGTAAGTAAAATCTTCTTCAAATAAAGCGGACAGATAAAGTGCTTTTATGTATTTACCTTCAAATAATTTCATACCGCCTTCACCGCGTAAAACTTTTTTAAGCGGGGCATCACCGGTTTTGTTAAATTCGGTTTCGTAGGCGGCTAATACATATGGGCCTGCTTCAAAACCGCCCCAAAAATCTTGCACATTCCACAAACGTAAAGTGTAAGAAGTATCAGCAATAATCCTGTCTACGGATTCTGTGGTTAATTTTGTACCGTCTGCTCGTTCAATGGTATTTTTACCGTATTCGGCCAAAATTCCGTTTGACCATAAATAAAGTTTGCCGAAATCATCTGCCCTGAAATCCAAAGCCCCTTGAATAGTGGTTTGGTTGTCAGCCGTTAAGCGGGCATCAGCAAAACCGTCATACTCTGCAGCGTGATGAACATTGGTGGAAGTTACATTTAAGGCAAGCCTTTTTAAATCAAGTTGCCAACCGCGGCGGTCATTTTCTTTTGCAAAAGAAGTCACCGCCAAACATAATAAAGCAATCAGTAGAACTAATTTTGTGTTTTTCATAATATCTCCTTAATTTATTTACTATATTTTATAATAAAATAAGCAGAGTGTAAAATATTATGTTATAATAAATTTATAGATATGGATAGGGGTATGTAATGCTTAATTTCAGAAAATTGATAGATGCTAATTTCGCTTTGGTAGATTCTGTTAAAATCTATTTTGACATGATGCTGGCAATGGCAGTTCCGATGATAAAAACAGCCCTTATTTCTGTGGCTTTTATACTTTGCGCCCAAGCACTTTTATCTTTCGCGCCTAATAATATGATAATAAATATTTGTTTTTGGGTTTGGGTCGGCTTTGTTTTTTCTATTTCCATTGCATCATTTTTTAAGACCTCGGAAGATATTATTCTAAATAAAACCGCACAAGTTTATGCCAATATCGCAAAGGTTATTTCTCTTTCGCTTAAATTATTTGCGGTGGTAGCAATAATTATTGGTGCTTTAGCTATTTTAATTATACCGATGTTCTATATTAAAAACCCATTGTTTTCATTACCATATAAAGTCCTTGTCGCTATGTTCGTTATAGCAGTTGTTCCTTTTATATATTTTGCACCCTTGGCTGTTGCTTTGCGAGAGGCAAATATTTTTAACAGCTTTACTTTCAGTTATTATATGGTCCTTCAGAGATGGAGTAATATTTCCAAGTCAATTTCGGCTCAAATAGTTTTTACTTTGATGTTAGCATTTTGGGCGTATTTTATTATTTCTTTACTATTTTTCCCGAACAGTGAAGACTTTTTTAATTTTATTTTTGCCCATGCTACCGCCATAGAAGATGTATCAAGAAGTTTATATATTCGTTTTATCTTTTGGGAAATAATTCAAATTTTTATTTTCACTCTTGTCACTGCCACATTTATAGGCATAAATACCATTTTGTTCTTGTATT
>JBGVBB010000128.1:0-5313 GCA_045225155.1 Elusimicrobiaceae bacterium | reverse complement strand
TTTTCGGGGGCGTAGCTCAGCTGGGAGAGCGCCTGCATGGCATGCAGGAGGTCGCCGGTTCGATCCCGACCAGGTCCACCATTTTATCCTCTAAATATTAGAGGGTTTTTTATTGTAAAATACAAATACATATGAATTTTTTGGAAATTTTACTTATTTGTTTGAGCCTATCCCTAGATAATTTTGCTGTAGCAACATCCGCAGGATGTGGCAATAAAACTTTACCTTTAACACGTAGTTTAAAGATTTGCCTATCTTTTGTCGGTGCCGGTATAATTTGTTTACTGTTTGGTTTCTTCGGTGGGAAAGGAATCAGCAAAATTATCGGTAATTACGGGCACTGGGTTGCCTTTTTTATCTTGGCTTATATTGGCTCAAAGATGATTTTAAATGTATTTAAAAAAGAAGAGAACAAAAATACTTGCCCTTTAATTTCTTTTAAAACTATACTGTTAATGGCCCTTGCAACAAATATTGATGTGCTTGCAATCGGTATCGGTTTAGCACTTTATCAAGTTAACATTTGGGTTGTTTTGATTACTTTATGTATTTGTATAATAGCGGCAACTTTGCTAGGCATATACCTAGGCACAAAGCTTGGCACTAAACTTGGCAAAAAAGCCGAAATTTGTGGTGGTATTATTCTATTGCTTATAAGTATTAAGATACTTATCGGCAGTTAAATAACTTCAAGCAATGCAAAATGCAAATAACAACTTTCCGGGAAACCAAGCAAAACAGGGTGATCTTTGGCCTGAGTGCGAAGTTCCTTTAAAATAACTTTTTTACCGGCAGCAGCGGCGGCATCCTTTAAAATACTAACAAAAATTTCCCTTGAAATATGATGTGAACATGTGGAACTTGCAAGCAAACCGCCTTGCTCTAATCCTTCAAAAGCCATACGGTTTAATTTCGTGTATAATTTTATTGCTTGCGGCAAGGCTTTCCTATTTTTAACAAAGGCGGGAGGATCAAGCAGAATCATATTCGGTTTTGTGGGTAGTTCATTGGCGCGGAAAGCGGAAAGTAAACGCTCTGCATCATCACGGCGGTACTCACAAATATTTTCCACTTTATTTAAAGCAACATTTTTATTGGCAAGTTCTACTGCGGCTGCGGAACTGTCACAACCCCAAACCGCTTGTGCACCGTTCAAGGCGGCATTTATACCGAAAGAGCCACTGTAAGAATAAAGGTCCAAAACAATTCTATCTTTAAAATACGGTTTTAAAAGTGCGCGGTTATCGCGTTGGTCAAAATAAAAACCGGTTTTTTGCCCTGCTTTTAAAGATACTAAGTATTTAACTTTATTTTCTTCAATTTCAATTTCTTCGGGTATTTCACCGACAGTTTCCGGGGCTTGTGTTAAGCCTTCAAGTGCGCGGAAAGTACTCTCGTTTTTAAATAAAATGCCTTTCGGTTTAAAAAGTTTTTTGCAGGCACTTAAAATATCTTCCTTTAAAAGTTCCATACCTGCAGAATGTATATCTATTGCCAGATAATCACCGTAGCGGTCAATAATAAGGCCGGGCAAACCGTCAGATTCCCCATAACACATGCGCCCGAATTTTCTAAGTCCTAGTTCTTTACGATAAGAGTAAGCATTATCTAAAAACTCAAAAATAAAATGCTTACTTAGTTCCTCTTCCCCTTTTACAATCAAACGGCCGGAAATTAAACTGTGCGGATTAAAAAAACCTGTTCCCAAAACTTCACCGCGGGCAGATTCAAAACGCACGATAGTGCCTGCTTTTATAGAGGTATCAACCTTTTCAAGTTCATTTGAAAATATCCAATAATGTCCGTTTTTTATACGGTGTTCTTCTTTTTGTTTAAGTTTTAGGGTAATCATTTATTTCTCCTTATTAGTAAACGGCATATTTTGTTTGCACATAGGGCAAGAATCAGGTTCATACAAATCAAGCGGATAAGTTAAAAGTGCACGAAGCGGAACATTTTCAAAAGCAAGATTTAAACCGTTAGAACGGTCCACCAAAACTGCAACACCGACAATATTTGCATGGTAGCGTTGCAAAATTTGAAGTGTTTGGTTTATTTTGCGCCCCGTCATAAAAACATTATCTACAATTAAAACTTTTTCCCCCTCTTTAATTTTAAGGGTTTCTTTTAATTCAATTTTGCCGTCTTTGAATTTTGCCCCCATAACGCGGGCACCCATCACAACTGCTACTTGTGCGGCAAGTAGTAAACTTTCTTGTGAAGATGCAAAGACAATATCTACTTTTTTAGTAAACAGCCCGGCTACACCGGCGCCGAGTTTCGCTGCTAAACTCGGATATTGCAAAAGTATATCTGTATCAATATAAATTTGTGAATGCTTACCGTTCGGCAAAGCAAAATGCCCGGTTATAAGAGCATTGTTTTCTTCAATGATACTAAGCAAATCTAAATGTTTTTTTAGCATAATTATTCCTTGTAATTTTGTTTAAATTTTTTAATTTCACTAAAATCCAAAACTTCTTTTTCCCTTGCTGCTTGGATTTGTTTACTTGCTTTTTTGGGACTCTTCATTTCAAGTTTAGGTTTAGACATACTGCCATATGTAACAAAAGCCAGAGCCGGTGCACCGGATTCATCTGTTAAATTCTCCGATAATGCACCGCGCTTAGAGGTATTTTTAAACATTGTAACAATATCTAAATTGAAATGTTCTTTAACCCAATCTACATTACCGCCGATTGCAGCTGATATGACTGATCCATCCACGTAAGCATTATTTATTGTCATATTTCCGTTTTTAAAATTAACAGAAGCACTCATTATCTCAAATGGGGTATCCTTCAAAATTTTATTCATCTTAAATGAACCTGCCCTTTCCATACGGTTCATGATAACAAACGGTTGATATGCTATGCCGAGTACTTTTTGATTATCCGCGGCTTCTTGCAATTTATAAATTACACCGTTTGACAAAGTTGCTTCCATACTGCCACCCAAAGTTTTCATTTGAGGAAGCAAATCGGTAAAATTAAATTTGCCGTAAAAATCTTCGCCGGAAAGGACCGGGCTTGTGAATTTTTTAGCATAGACCGATCCTTTAAAATTCCTCATAAACCTAGGTAAAGCACTCCTGAAATTACGGAGCCAAGCAAGGTCTGAAGTGTCCTCCTTCCAATCTTTTTTATGGTCGGGAACAAGGGCTTCGACGAAATCTTCGGTCAAATCAAAAATTTCAAGAGGATTAAGTTCAATAGTAGAAAACAACATTTTTACTTTACGTTTATTTTCTTGACGAACATTGGCAATGGCTACACTCATTTTTGTTTCTTTACCGTTTAAAAGACCGCTTTCTATTATGGCATAGAAATCTTGCTTTTTATAATCCAGGGAAGTATTGCCCTTTATTGAACTTATTTTTTGACGACCGACTAGGAAAATACCGTCTTGAACTACGGCACTCATCTTATTAAAATTTTCGGTGGCTTCAAAAGCAATATTTGCATTTTGTACAGTAAAATTAAAAATTTTAGAACTCAAGGAATTGGTTTTTACATTTAATTTTTTTGTTTTAAATACAGAATCTTCAAAATAAAATTTACCGCCGGCATCCAAATTACCCACGAATGCAAACGGTTTCAAAGGTTTATAATAATTAGCGATTTTGGAAGAATCAATTTTTGCTTTCGTTACACTTATATCACCGTTTAAAGTATCGGAAGTTATTACAAGGCCGGCATTGGCAACCAAATCAATTTCTTTGTTTTTTACGGTTAAAGAAGAAATATCTATTTGACTAAAACTCTCTTTTGCCGAACCTTTTAAAGATAAGTCCGTATAAGGTAAAGAATATTTATCCTTTAAATTAAATAAGAAAGAAAAATCACTTTCCGTAATATTCGGAAGTTGAATTTTTAAATCAAGTTCCGGATCTACAAAATTTGTTGCATTTAACTTGATTTTAGCCGGGGATTTAAGGGCATACACATCGACATCAACATCTTTTAAAGACATATCTTTAGGTTTAAAGTTCGCGAAATTTATTACCCCTTTTGCAAATGTTTCTGCTTCTACGACTCTATGCTTAAACCTGTTTCTAAAAATAAAATTAAGGTCAAAACGGGTATCTTCGTTAAATTCCAAATTATAAAAACGCAAATTTAAACCGTTTAAAGAATGGCTTTTTCTATAAGCAAAATCCCTAAATGAAAATCTCCCGTTTTGAAGAACCCAATCTTGAATAATAACTTGCCAAGGTGTACCTTCTTTGGTAGTAAAGGAAAATTCCGTACCTTTTGATGTTCTATTTTTCCTAGTTTTAAGTTCAGGTAAATTAAATGTTCCGTTTCGGGCTTTTGTGATATTGATTGTCGGATCTTTAAAAACCGCTTCTTTTACAAGAATTTTATGTTCCAGCAAAGGTAATAATTCAAAATGCAAAGCAACTGATTTTATGGATACTAATTCCCTGTAATCCTTGGAAGTATTATCTACGACTTTTAAATCTTCCAATACAAATGTAGAAGGTAAAATAAACTTAACCCTTGAGATGTAAACATCACGCCCCAAATATCTTTCCAGATGTTTTGCCATCTGTACACCTATGTTATTAGCATTAATATAATGAATAGCCAAGAACCAAGTGGCAACACCTATCAGAAATACAACGGATACTATTAAAAATATTGTGCGAATAATATTTTTTGCACTAAATTTTATTGCTCTGAACAAACCAAGGCCGATTCTTCTTGCCGTCATAGTTTACCTGCCCAAACAATAAATTTATGCATATATTCAAAAAACATTTTCCAAAAATTATATGTTTGCACAAAAACTTCCTTAAAAACGGAAGTAGGTGCTATTATGCCGGGGAATAAGAAATTAATAAACAAAATTATTAAAGTTAAATTTATTATGGAAATTAATACAAACGAGAATACCCCACCGCCGGCAAGTGTAATGTCACTTTGCTCTGTTTCGGTTAAAGATTTATAAGTATGTATTAAATGAAATGCAACCAAAAAACCGAGTGTGGCTAAAAATAATCTTTCATAATTTAAGATATCAGCCCAAAACAAACTTGTTATATAAAATAAAATTGTACAAATAACGGCATAAAGCGGAATGCAATAAGGTGCAAGTAAAACAAAGGTATTAACATTGCTGACAGTTGTTTCTCCACTCTCTTCTTTCACTTTCATACCCGTTACTTTATAACCGCTGCACCAAGCCGCTAAAGCATGGCAAACTTCATGTGCGAAAACATAAGGACGTGAAAAATTATAAATATATCTGTGTAAAATAAAATATATCGCCGCACCTAGTAAAAACGGAAATGTTACTTGAAAATTTTTA
>JBGVBB010000127.1:0-1652 GCA_045225155.1 Elusimicrobiaceae bacterium | reverse complement strand
CTATTCGATACCGTCTCTAATCTTAATTGCGATAAAGAAGACTTGTACGAAGTTTTCAGGCGTATGTGTTTTAACGTTTATTACGGTAATAAGGATGATCACGCCAAAAATTTTGCCTTTATTTACGACGAAAAGGCGCAAAAATATATATTATCTCCCGCATACGATATAACGCAAACGAAAAACAAGTTTGAACATGAAATGACGGTTAACGGCAACGGCAATCCGACGGACGACGATATATTGACGCTTGCCAAAGATTTCGGGTTATCGTTAAATAAATGCAAAGCGATACTTGAAAATATAAAAGCAAATTCTGTTATATTTTACAATCTCAAGCCAACAAGTACAAATCAAATGTATTATAAAACATAAGGATTAAAGCGCGGTTGCTTTAATTTTTTATAGTTCAAGAGTTCTGCGCCTGTATGCCAACGGCGTAAAACCCGTTATGCGTTTAAAAGTTTTGGTAAAATAGTTGGGTTCGTTAAAGGCAAGTTTGTCGGATATTTCTCTTACCGAAAGTTGCTTGTCGCGAAGAAGGTCTTTCGCTTTGTCTATTTTTAATTTAATAAAATATTCCATAATCGAATAGCCGGTTTCTTTTTTGAAAAGCCGCATAAGATATGCCCTGCCGTAGTAGGTGTTTTTTAAGATTTCGTCGATAGTAAGAGTGGTATAAACGGAATTTTCAAGTAAGTAGATAAGGTCTGATATTTGCTTGACGGCATATTCTTTTTCACGAATAAAAATATTGTTTGTGCCTTCCGTTTCCGTTTGGGAACGTAAAAGATTTATTAGAAAAATTTCGAGATAGTTTTTTATTATCTGTTCTCCGCCGAGAGACGGGGATGAAAGCAGTTGCATTTTTTTTAAGTTAGGGTCTGAAAACGATATATCGAAGGTTTTTCTGCCTTCGTTAAGGATATTATATATGTATTTAGCGTTGTTTTTTGCAACGCTTATTTTTTTATTTTCAAAAAACTTCATCGCTTCCGATTTGCACACGAAAGACACGATAAATACGTTAGGCGGGTTTTTGCCGTTTGCCGCGAGTATGTGAAACTCGTTGGGTTTATGAAACAGGATTTCTCCCTTATTGAGAATAATTTCTACACCGTCGGCGTAGCAAACGATGCTTTCTTTATCCACGTAAACGAACTCCCAAAAATCGTGGGATTCACCCTTGGTCTTAAAATTTTTTTCAAATTCGAAATAGTGTATAGTTACTATTTTACTTACGTTTATAAGATTTTCAAGTTTGTGTTTGAAATACTTTTTCATATTATTATTGTATTATTTTATCAATATAATGTCAAGTAGATTTTTTTACCCTTTTAAGGAATTACGGTACATTGAATTATAAAAGAAAGCATTATATAATTTTTAAAAAGAGAAAGGAGAGTATCCTATGAGAGTATTAGCGATAGGATGTCATCCGGACGACGTAGAAATAGCGTGTTCGGGAACGCTTGCAAAGTGTGTAAAAAGGGGCGATAAAGTTATAGTATGCCATGTTTCTAGTGGTAATTTAGGGCATGTCATAATTCCGCCCGACGAACTTCGCGTAATAAGGGCGAACGAGGCTAAAAAAGCGGGTGCACTTGCAGGGATAGAAGTGATTTCCGCAGGTTTTGACGACCTTGAAATTT
>JBGVBB010000126.1:0-1735 GCA_045225155.1 Elusimicrobiaceae bacterium | reverse complement strand
ACTCTCAACAAATTTTTGCTAAAGGTGAACTTGAACAAAAATTTGATATTGCAGGTTGCCAAAAAAGCCCTGCTGTTTTTGATACCGTAAAACTTACTTGGATGAACGGGGATTATATCCGCCAACTTTCACCGAAAGAATTATATGATGCAGCAAAACCTTTTATTGATGAAGCAGGTATTGCAAAAGGTATCGACGAAGAAACTTTAACAAAAGTAATTTTGCTTGAGCAGGAAAAATATAAAACTTTAAAAGAAATACCGGGTTTAATTGAATTTTTCTTTAACCCCGTTAAGTATGATGAAGAAGCAATAAATAAAGTTTTTAAAACACCTACCGCGAAACAAGCAATAGAACTTATGTATAATTGTTATAAGGACGCACCTGATTTTAAAGCTGAAACTTTGGAAGCCATTGCGCGTCAAAAAGCAAAAGAAAGCGGTTTAAAGACGGGGCAGGTGTTTCATCCGTTGCGTGTAGCCGTTTCCGGCAGGACGAACGGGCCAACTTTATTTAAGATGCTTGAGTATCTTGGTAAAGATTTAGTTTTAAAACGCTTGCAAGATGTACTAAAATATTGCTAAACTATAGGTAATATGGGGATGAAATTTTTATATTTAAAGGGTATAGATATTTTTGGGCCTTTTGAGGCCGAACAAATAAAAAAAGAGGATTGCTTTTCCGAGGAACTTTTAGTTTGCCCGGAAGATAAGGCAGAACAGGAAGCAGCTTGGAAACCTGCATCTTGTTATCCTGAATTTAAAAATCCTTCGGAGAGGGAAGTCTTCCCCATAAAAGATGCAAAACCCATAGTCAGTTCAACAAGTATCGGTGTTCCGCCACCGATTTCTATCCCGCAAAAAGAAGAAGAAGTTACACGTGATCTTCCGCCTATGGAAGATACCGAAACAGACACTTCTTCAACTGATTTAAGTGCTGTCGGTATTTCTTTTAATGAGGTTATGAACGAATTATCTACCCCGGAAAACAAAACCGACGAAGAGAATGAAGAAGAAGAATTAGAAGACCATACTTTCCATATCGCACATAAAGAAGATAATAATTTGCTTGAAGATTTACCCGCACATAGGTTAATCGGTGCGGAAAGGGAATCTCTAATAGTTCAAAACGGTGTGGTAATGGAACGCCCGGTTAAGAGCGATAATTCAAATATTCAAGTTAATAAAGATAATAATAACACCGACGTTAAAGAAACGGATAATGTTCAGGGTAATAAAAAAGAACTTTTAGAAATTTCAAATAATAAAATTATCAGTTCAAGTGACGGTAGAGTTAAAAAAAGCAAATCAAATGATTTGTTGTTTATACTTTCCTTCCTCGTTTTAATGGTTGTTGCCGTTGCTTTATGCATGGCATTCTGGAATATGATGAACGAAAATAAAGAAGCACAGGAAGAGGAAAAAATTGAAGTAACCCAGCCTGCTGAAAAAATTTCAAACAATATCGCAGAAGAAGTACATGCTTTAGCGCATGAAACCCCGGAACAAAAACCTGCATTAGAGCCGGAAAAAATTTTAAATGAAAACGTTACGCCGTCAAAACCTGCTATAACCGAAGAGCAAGTTATAGATATCGTAAAAAATACCAAACTTGCACGTAAAGGGCAAACAATAGATGCATACTTGCAGAGTGTTTACGGATCGCAATATCAGTATTCTTGGTCTGCCAAACCGTTTACCGATAACGTTTATATAGTTGAATTTTTTGCTTCTCA
>JBGVBB010000125.1:0-13021 GCA_045225155.1 Elusimicrobiaceae bacterium | reverse complement strand
GCAAAAGAAATGTCAGATGCGGATGATGAAGAAGAAGAGGATACTTTCAGAAGTTTTTCTCTTCCTTTTCGAAATTGGTTACTCCCCACTATCGGCATTGGTTTAGGGGTTAGTTTAGCCCTTAGCGGTTTAGGTACCCCCGGTTTGGCTTTAGCAGCTGTACCGCTTTTTGTAAGTACTCAGCCTTTGGGGCCAAACCAAACGGATAATGATGCTATTTCCGCAAAAGTTTTGTTTACTGATGAATATAAAAATAAAAATGTCTATTTCCATTATAGTGATATTGAAGAAATAATAGCCTCTTTACCTCCGGATTTTGAAGAAGAAAATGCGATTTATAGGGGTATGACACTTAAAATTTACGAAGATTTAAAGAGAATATTTAAAACAGGCTTATTAGTTAATAAATCCGGATATAACCATATACATTTTTCCCGTAGAATAGAAGATGCAATTGACTATTCAACAGAATATGAATATGGGCATCTGCCTGTTCTAATTAAGATGTATAGAGACGATTATAAAATGTTAGCCCCTGTTGTTAAATATGCAAAAAATATTCCTGCTGAAGATATAGCGGAAGTATTAGTGTGGGCGGAACTGGATGGTAAACTTGGTTGGTGGAAAGCAGTCTTTGTTGACGGTAAAGTTGTTTTACAACCTACCGAAAATATGCGAACTGTTGAAACTTCTGCCGAAAAACCTTTAAACCTTAAAACGGATATTGTAAAGGCCGTACCTTTTGAAGATAGGTTGGTTATGGAATTAAAAGATGACGGGGATAATACAAGAGCATATTATAAACGCACTACACAGGAAGAAATTGACCGAACAAACGAATTTGGTCAAATTGTTACAGACAACCATTTACAACAAAAATACCCATTGATAAGCATTGAATACCCGAAAGTTTTGGCAACAGATATGTCTGTTTTACCGAAACAAGTTGTAATATTTATCAAGTCAAAATTTGAGGACAAAGATATGCAATTAAATGATTTGATAATGACGACTGTAAATACTTCCGGATGGAATCGCTACGATGATCCAAACACGGCATTAATTGCTTTAAAGGGTAAGCTTATAACAAACGAAGAATGGCAACAGGTTGTTGATTTCGTTAAAGATTTTAATGATTTCGGTTTTTATCATACCGATTTGGCCTGTAATATCTTCTTTAGACGCGACGATAGTGGTAAACTTATCATAACTATTATAGATTTTGAAAATATAGGCTTTAGACGGGGGAAAGACCCTTCCGATTTGCATTTTTTAAACATAATCGCTAAAAAACTTGAAGATGCCGGCGCAAAAGAAAAAGCCCCTAAAGATACCACTGTAACACATAATGGTAATTCTTCATTTAAATTACCGAGTTGGGTTTTGCCTGCCGTAGGCGTCGGATTGCTTGCTTTTGCCTTGGCAAATCCTGCCACCACACCGTTCGCTTTAGCAACTTTACCGCTTTTAGCAAGCACTCAACCTTTTAAAATACAGTCTAGTGAAAACCTTAAGTCAATTACAAAAGCCGTAAATGTTAAACCGAAAAGAGGTTTAGATGTGGAAAATTACGCAGTTTGGGCGTTGTCAGGTGAAAATGGCGAACCCCTTTACTATTTAAAATATACTACTTACGAAGAAAAATTAAGAACCGATCAATTTATTTCCATAATGGACAAAAACAAATTGCAAGATAAATATTCTATAGGCATAGAATTCCCCAGAATCGTGTCCACAAACTTGGCTGATTTACCTAAAGATATTGCTAATTTTATTCAAGAAGATTTGGCTGATATATATTATGAGGTTCGTGATTCTGAAGATAGAATAGAAATCCCTTTAATAACTACCGCTATAAATACTTCCGGCTTTGTATTAGGAAGCAAAATTAAAAGGGACCCCGATGATAAGAGCAAAATTTTAAATATTGAAAGTTTAAGAAAGGAAATAATGACTGCCTTAAAAGATAAACCTATAACACAAAAAGAATGGCAGGAAGTTGTTAATTATTTTGAAGATTTAGATAAGGCCGGGTTTAAGCATGGTGATTTGGCACATAATTTATTTTTTAGGCGTGATGATGACGGTAAACTTATTATTTCTTTAGTAGATTTTGAAAAAGAAGAAATATCTGATGATTACTATTTCTCTATTATTGATATTATGACCGATGCCGCCTTTTTAGATATGATGAAAGAGGATTTTGAGCAAATAGGAATGGTTGAAAAGGAGGATGAAGCCGTTTTAGCAAAAGCAAAAGAAGAGAGTGCAGAAGAAATTAACAGAGATTTAGCAGCATGGTATTTCGATATGTTTAACATAGACCGCAGTGATTTAAAATCATTAATATTGCCTGCCGTCGGTGTTGGTTTATTAGCATTTTCTGCCCTTAGCGGTTTAGGCACCCCCGGTTTGGCTTTAGCAACTTTACCGCTTTTAGCAAGCACTAAATTGCCTGATGTCAAAAATACTACGCAACAAAAGGAAGATTCACATTTTGCAAATGATGTTTTTGCATTGAGAAAATCAGTTTTCAGATTGGCAGGTTTTGATAATAGTTTCAGCGGATTTTTGACGGAAGTTCCGCTGTTCGGTGTTAATAAACAAGTTATAGTTACGGCAGGCCACGGTGGTGACAGGTACCCAAATAAACCGATAACCGTTTTCAATCATTTAGGTAAAAAATTAACACAGGCAGATGTTTTGTTCTATAAACATGCTAATGATATAACAAAAGGATCTTTTGAAGATTATGCACTTTTATTGCCACGGGAAAGAATAGAAGCCGAACCGCTAAATCTTTCTTTTAATGGGTTAAGTGATTATAAAAATGTGGCTACATTTTCCTTTCCGCATAAACAATTTTCTTATGGGGTTAGAACCCCGATTTCTTTAATCTCTAGAAATTCCTGGAAATATATTTCTTATGACGGTATAGATTTCTTGGGCGGTGGTGCTGTCGGCGGTGAAAGCGGCGGTGCTGTTGTCGCAGAAACTGCCCCTAATCAATATAGTGCGGTCGGCACAATAATTACCGATTATGATAACAGGGCAACTTTTGTACATAGTTTAGGCTGGTTAAAAAATTTCTTGCAAGGTACACTGAAAATACCGAATATTATTAACCCCAAAGTTCCCCTTACCCCGTTTAGATACGGAACGCAATTTGAAATACCTTTTGAGGGTTTAGAGCCTTCTTTGTTAACACCCGTTTCTTTAAAGAAGGGTAAACAAAAACATCAAAAAGATAAAACTAATGGATTTAATGAAGTTTTTAATGAATTAAAAAAGTCTCTTGTTATCTTGCAATCACCGGGGTTACAAGGGAGTGGTTTCATAACGGAAATACCTTTTGCAGGTACTAAAAAACAGGTTATAGTTACGGCAGGGCATCTTGTATCAAGTGCCCCAGATAAGCCGGTTGCAGTGTTTGATAGCAATAATAAATTTTTGACGAAAGCGGATGTCGCGTTTTATGAAAACATTGATGTATACGGCTTTTTCAGGGGGATACAATATGATTATGCATTGCTATTACCGCAAGAAAAAATAGATGCACCTTCTTTACCTTTGGTTTTAGATCGTCCTTTTTCTGATTTTAAAATATTTAAAAGTTTATCTTTCCCCTCCAAAAAATTTACTCATAGAAATTATAAATTAATACCGGGGGCACAAAACTTTTCTTTAACCCCCAATATCGGCTTTATTGATGCCAAGCTAAGGCCGGGGGTAAGCGGTGGTGTTGTCTTAGTAAAAACAGGGCGTAATAAATATTCCGCTATCGGTACAACAATAGCAAACTATTCTAATGAGATAACGGATGAAGATATAGGTTTAATACATAACTTAGGCTGGCTTAAGAGATTTGTTGAAACAGGGAAGACAGAACCGAAATTGATATTTCCCGATTTCCCAAAAGGACCGATATTTAATATTTTCAATAGTATAAGAAGGGCTTTACATATTGTCCCAACTTCTCAAATAATAGAGCAAACGCAAAATATTACTTCTGCAAATACACCTGAAGTTCATGCAGATGCTTTATCAAGTTTATCAAACATTACAAAAGCGGAACTTGTAGAGGTTGAAAAAGATGATGTCGTAAAAGCACGTGCGGTGTGGAAACTTTCAGACGATGACGGCAATATTTTAGGTTATTTAAAATACGGGAATGAACAAGAAATAGAAAATACCTTTTTAGTTGATAAAGTAATGAAGGAAAATAAATTAAAAGAAAAATACCCCTTGCTTGAAATTGAGTATCCCGAAATTATAACCTTTGGTGTAACCAGCTTACCGGATGATGTTTTGCAGAAAGTAAATGAAGATTTTGAAAGAATAAAAAAGGATGTCCGTGATGTTAACAGCAGGGCACAAATAGGTTTTATTTTATCACCTATAAACAGTAATGGTTTCTTTTGGGCTAAAAGGCATCTTTCCCCTGCGACGGCACTTTTGGCACGCTCTAAACTTAATGACGAACCTATAACCGTAGAAGAGTGGAAACAAGTTAATGCATTTTTCTCTACATTAAACCAAAAAGGTTTTGTTCATGAAGATCTTTTTAATAATTTATTTTTCAGTCGCAATGCCGAAGGTAAACTTGTGTTGGGGCTTTTGGATTTTGAGTCGGTAAGAAAATCTAATAATGTAGAAGATTTAATGACCATGAAGGTGTTTTTTGAGGACATCGGCGCAAAAGAAAAGGGCAATAAACCAAAGAAAGTTTCTGCCTTTGATAAAATTTTGGCTTCCCTTGCTAAGACGGAAAATGTCCCTTCAAAAAACTTAATGGTTGTCAAGCAAGCGGTTTGGCGCTTAAAAAATACACAAGGGAATATAATTGCTTATTTAAAATACGGTACGGAAGAAGAAATCGCAAAAACAAGGTTACTGCAAAAAATAATTTCAAGGAAAAATTTTGCTAAAAAATATCCGCTAGTTAATATAGAATTCCCTCAAATTGTGGCTGAAAAGATGTGTTTACCGGAACAGTTCCAAAAAAATATTGATAGGGAATTAAGCGGTATAAGGTTAGCTTTGTGGGGCCATGATAGGGGGCAGGTACCTTTTGTAATGTTACCGATAAATACAGACGGTTTTACATATTATGATGCCCTTAAAGCAGAGAATAAACCGATTATAAAAGAAAAACTGTCAGGAAAAGAAATTACGGAAGAAGAATGGGAACAGATAAGGGGAATTTTTATAGAATTAAATGCCGAAGGTTTTGTTCACCCGGATCTTTTCAATAATTTCTATATAAGACGTGACGAAAACGGCAAAATATCTTTGAGCATGTTAGATTTTGAAAAGACATACCATAGTGTTCCCGAAAACATTTATGAAATTGATTTGTTAGGTAAGGCTTTAAATAAAATCGGGCTTATAAAAGCACAGAGAAATTATGACAGTTTGTTGGCAAATGTGGCACAGGCAAAATTAGTTCCGGTTAATGATGATATAGTTGAAGCCCGCGCCGTTTGGGAACTTAAAGATAAAGACGGCAAAACTATAGGTTATTTAAAATACGGTATGATGGAAGAAATACAGCGAACAAGGTTGTTTAATCAAATAATTTCCGATAATAATTTACAGGAAAAGTACCCCCTGCTTGTTATAGAATATCCACAAATTATAGAAGAAGACATAGCCTTTATGGATGAAAATATTTTTAAAGGTGTGGAAGATGATTTCGAGAGAATAGAAGATGATGTCCGCAGTGCTTCAAGCAGAACACAAATGTATTTTGCAATGACACCTGTTGATGCAAGCGGTTTTGTTGTTGCAAATAATATTTGGCCGAGTGAAGAAGCAGGTGTTTTGGCCGCCCAAAAATTAAACGGGAAAAGTATAACCGAAGAAGAATGGCAACAAATAGCAGATTTCTTTAAAGAATTAAATAATAAGGGTTTTGTCCATGAGGACCTTGTAAACAATATGTTCTTTAAACGTGATAAAGAAGGTAAACTGCATATAACTGTTTTAGATTTTGAAAAGGTTGTAGACCCAATAAATAACGACCAAAATATAAGGGCGATGAAGAATTATTTTAACGGAATTAAACCTTATTTTATACCTAAAATTTTCAGGGATGATCAAGTGCGTGCGAAATGGGTATTAAGCGATTGGAGCGGGCGTTTGCAACCGTATATCAGATGGGCATTATATGATGGTAATGATAAAGTAATAGGGGATTTAATATATTCTACAACTGAAAAAATAGAGAGTATTAAAAAATTAAATCAAATAATTACAGAAAATAATCTGCGTAAACAATTCAGCAATATAGATATAGAATATCCGCAAGTGTTAACAGAGAGTGCGGAAGGCCTATCAATACCGGCAATGTTAAGAATAATAAGAGATAGACAATTCCTTGATAATACGATTTTGCCCCATTACTTTGATGAAGGAAATAAGACAATGTTTATAATGTCACCGATAGATGATAGCGGTTTCCGCTGGAGTGATACAAAAATAGATCCCAAGCGTCAACAAGGGGAAAACTTCGGTCATGTTAAAATAGATAATAACCCTATTACCGCAGCGGAATGGAACAGTATTTTTAACTTCGTTGTAGAACTTAACAAAAACGGTTTCGTTTGTGAAAATATATACGATAATCTAGTCTTCAGACGCAATGAAGACGGAAGGCTTGTATTAACTATCACAGATTTCGGCTTGGGTAAAGGAAACACTAATATTCAAGAAATGCAACAACTAGGTAGAATGTTATACAGCGTCGGTATAAAAGAAAGAAATGCTTTCTTGGATGTTATCTTTTCACCGGATGGCATGTAATATCTTTCTCTACTTAATATAAAAATGTTATACTATCAAGAGGACAAATAAAAAGATATTATGGCAAGGTTGAAAAAAATACTTTGTAATTTTGAATTTAATTATTCCGGTTCTCGTTACATGGGCAATGGATTTTATTTAGGTGATACCGCAAATCCGAAAGCGGCTCTTAACAAAGATTATACCCCGATGGTTGTTTGCCAAACTCTAAAAATCAGTAGTGAACAATTAGGCAATTATTTAAAGTGCAAATATTGGGATATTAACCAGGATAAATTGGCAAAAGCCGGCATAGTATTCAGTAAATTAGATATATATTTTTATCCGCCTAATAAATAAATTATGACTAATAATACATTTTTTGCCTTGGGGCTTACCCCGGCCCGCCTAAAAATAATAAAGAAATTAAATTACAATATTCCTACACAAGTGCAGGCTGAGGCCATACCGCAAATTTTACAAGGCAAAGATATTATGGCAGCGGCACCAACGGGCAGTGGTAAAACTGCGGCTTATGCTTTGCCTTTAGTGGATATGCTTTCCAAAAAAGATACTTCCCGTGCTTTAATTATTGCCCCGACCAGGGAACTCGCCCAACAAATACAAACAGTTATTAAAGAGGCCATGCAAGATACTTTCATGCAAACAGCGTTAATAGTCGGCGGTAAAAATATGCAGGGGCAATTACGTAAACTTAAACAAAAACCGCAATTTGTTATTGCAACACCTGGCAGATTAAATGACCATATAAAACGCAAAACTTTCGGCATTGAAGATTTTGAGTACGTGGTTTGGGACGAAATGGACAAAATGCTTGAACTCGGTTTTAGGGAACAAATTGAAGATATTTTTAACCGTTTACCTGCAAAAAAACAAAGTATGATGTTTTCCGCTACATACCCAAAACGTGTTTTAAATTTAGCGGAAAAATATTTGAATAACCCTATAAAAATTTTTACCGATGAAGTTAATAAACCGAATCAAAACATAACTCAAAAAGTTATCAAAATAGAGGGTAATGAGAAGTTAAAAAAATTAACCGAACTTTTGCAAGAACAAAGCAAAACCGGCAAACAAATTTTAGTGTTTGTAAAAACACAACGTGCTGCAAATGAAATTTCTGTTTATTTAAAAAGAAAAAATTTTTTAGTCGTTGCGATGCATGGCGGTTTACAACAAAAAGTTAGGGATAAGAATTTGCTTGATTTTCGCCAAGGGCTTGCACAAATTATGATAGCAACCGATCTCGCAGCACGCGGCCTTGATATACCTGCGATATATTGCGTAATAAATTATGAACTTCCGCAAAACCCGGAAGAATATATTCATCGTATCGGCCGAAGCGGGCGTTACAAGAATAAAGGTGTCTCATACACTTTAATCGCTCGCTCAGATAGATCAGATTGGAAAAAAATTAAGGAGTTTTTAAATAACTAATATGCTTTTATTAATAAATATTGACGGCGGAAGCCGCGGAAATCCGGGCATCGGTGCAAGTGGCGTTATAATAAAAAACGAACAAGGTAAAATTTTGTTAAAACAAGGTTTGTTTTTTACAAAATGCACCAATAATCAGGCAGAATATAATGCACTGAAACTTGCATTAATTTCTGCAGAAAAAGTGGGGGGAAGTGTTTTAAAAATAACCTCCGATTCCGAACTTTTGGTAAAACAATTTAACGGCGTTTATAAAATAAAAAATCCGGATTTAAAGATTCTAATGGAAGAAATCAAAACATTAGTTAAAAAATTTAAAGCCGTTACCTTGGGGCATACTTTACGTGAAGGTAACAGCGAAGCTGATGAAATTTGCAATCTAACTATGGATGCAGGTAAAAAATATAAATTTACAAACGGACATTTATATAATTTATTTCAAGATATAACTTTAAACACAGCAGCAAAACCCAAGAAAAAAGAATCAGGCCAACTCGAATTATTTGATTTATAATTTGTAAAACTTGAGTTTAGCAAATATTTATATTATCATATTTATATGGGAATAAAGCGTCACGTTTTTTATTTAACAACATTTTTCTGCCTTTTATTTTGCTCTTGTTTTGGGCAAAATGCACCTTTATTCGTTGAAGGGCTTTACACCCCCGGTGCACCTGTTTCCGGGGTTAGCGAACGCCAGAAATCAGATTTATTACAAAATAGTTTGACGGAAATAGATATAGCATTGAAAAATGAAAATTATAATAAAGCTATCAGTATTTCTGATTCTCTTATCAAAGAAGGTTTTGTAGATGTTAAATTGTATAGCATGCAATCTTTGGCTTATGAAAAATTGGATGATTGCGATAATGCAATTTATTATGCTTCCAAAGCAATTTTTATGGCACCTTCCGTAGTGGAACCCTATATAATCCGTGCAAATTGTTATTTTAAAAATAAAAAAATTCCTTTAGCAACTAAAGATATTGATACCGCTTTAACTTTAAACCCTAAATCAGAACGGGCAAAAGAAGTTAAAGATATGATTTTTAATAAAGCGGCAAATATAAATGCTTCATCTAAAAATTCACAAGATCGCATCCCCAAATGGTTCACGAAGTATTTGATATGTGTCGGTGTAATATTTTTAATTTTGTTATTCTTACGTTACAGAAAGCCGGAATATGTTGATAGCCAAGGCCGCAGGTTAAAGGAATATAATATCAAAGAACAATATAATTTTATCCGTCTTATCGGCGAAGGCGGTATGGGGAAAGTTTACGAAGCATATGATAACACTTTAAAACGCAAAGTCGCAGTAAAACGCATAAGGCCTGAACTCTTAAAAAACGGGTCATTTAGAGAACAGTTTTTATCGGAAGCCCGCACCGTTGCTATGCTTAGGCATCCGTCAATAGTTGAAATTTATACCGTTATAGAAACTACTACAAGTTTATATTTGGTGTTTGAATATGTTGACGGCCAAACCCTTGAAACACGTTTGGATATTGATAATTATATTCCTTTTAAGGAAATTAAAGAAATTTTCAAATCCGTATGTGCGGGGCTTGCGTACGCACACTCTTTAGATATTGTGCATTGTGATTTAAAACCCGGCAATATTATGATTGCAGATTTCGGCCCTGCAAAAGTGATGGACTTCGGGGTAGCACAAAAAATAGTTAAAGAAAAGAAGGATAAAGAAACTTTTTCCGTTGCAGGAACACCGGCCTATATGTCCCCGGAACAACAAAGGGGTTTTACATCTAAACAATCTGATATTTTCTCTTTAGGCGTTTGTTTATACGAGGCTTTAATAGGTGTTGTTCCTTGGGGTGTTAAGGGGTATGATTTGAATACTAAGGAAATAGTTAAACCTTCCAAAATAAACCCCAGATATCCTAAGGAATTAGATGATTTACTTGTCAAAGCACTTGCCCCTAATGAAGAAGACCGCATCCAAACTGTAGAAGAATTTTGGAAAATTCTTGAATCTTGCGAATTAAAAAAATAAATTCAAAATTAAGAAAACTTTTTAATAATATCAAACATTAATTTTGATAATGTTTGTGCACTTTTTTTGCGGTCAGGTATGGCATCCCATTTCGTAGAATTAAGCAAATCGCTTATTACGAAAACCCCTGCCGCTTTAAGCCCGCGTTTTTTAGCAAAAGCAAATACTCCTGCGGCTTCCATTTCTACTGTTTGTGCACCTTGTTTTTCATAGAATAAAACTTCTTGTTTTGTTTCGCAAAACATTGCATCAATAGTCCAAGTATGGCCTTTATTTTCGGTGAGATTTTTAAGTTTTGCACATAATTCTTTAGATGGTTTTATTAAAGTTTCAGTTACATAATGACGGCTTGTACCTTCATCGGCAAAAGCACCTGTACAAAGAACTCTTTGATGCAAATCTAAATTCTTACCGATACCCCCTGCTATGCCTATCAAAATAAAATTTTCCACTCCCAGTTCGGCAAGTTGCTCCGCTATAAAAACGGCTAAAGGTGCGCCGATAGAAAAATTATGCACTACGGCAACTTTATCATTTATTAAGTCAATACTTGAAAAGAGATTATAATGCTTTTTCACATGACCTTGTAAAAATTTAGTCATATCGGCAGAAGGCATTAAAATTACAGTTTTAGGTAATTTAAAAGAAGTTTTTTTCCCTTCCAAAAAATCTTTTGCCGTGAAGAAAGGTTTTAATTTCAATTTATTCTTTTTAGAATATAACATTTTGACCTCTTAAAATGGTAAAATTTTTGTATACAATGCTCTATAAATTATATAAAATACAAGGGTGGAGTATAAATATTTTAATTGGTAAGTTTTTTGGGTGCGCTTATGCTTAAAAAATATATTATAAAAAATAATAAGATTGAGGAAGAAAACTCCCTTGCTACGGAACAGGTGGACATATTACTTTTTGTTAACCCGGATAATGAGGAACAAAAGTATTTGATTGATGTCCTAAAAATAGACGAGCATACCCTCGCTTCCGCTATGGATCCGGAAGAGTTACCCCGTCTTGAAACAGAACCTGATCATACCGCTTTGATTTTAAACCGTCCGCGTAATTATTCCGGTAAAGATCAATTGGTTTTTAGGGTTGCTTCTATGGGTTTATTTTTATACAAGGATAAACTTGTCATAGTTTTACCCGAAGATATCCCCTTGTTTATAGGTAAGCGCTTTAATTTTGTAAACGACTTGCACGAAGTATTTTTAAAAATTATTTACAATGCTATTTCACACTACCTAGAACATTTGCGTGTAATTAATATGATTACCGAAGAGATTGAAGACAAAATGACACAGTCCATGGATAATAAATATCTGTTAAATCTCTTTAGTTTGGAAAAGAGTTTGGTTTATTATGCAAGTGCTATAACCGCTAACGGTTTTGTGTTTGAAAAACTCCGTAACTTTAGTAATAGAATCGGTTTAAACGAACAAAATAAAGAGATGCTTGACGATATTATAGTTGAAAATACACAGTGCCAAAAGCAAGCGGAAATTTATTCAAACATTTTGGCCAGCATGATGGATGCACGTGCATCTATAGTTAACAATAACTTAAATTTGTTGGTTAAAAAACTTAATACCATAACTATTTGGATAATGGTGCCGACTTTTGTAGTTAGTGCATTTTCAATGAACGTAGGGATACCTTTAGCACATCATCCGTATGCGTTTGTCATCATTATGGGGCTTGCGGTTTTATCAGTGTGGTTCGCAGTACTTTATTGGAAATACAGGAAGTGGTAAAATGTCAAACACAGGAACTTATATAATTGATAAAAAAACAGGTAAATTAGTTAAAATCTCAGATAGAGCAACAACAGCGAAGAAGAAAGGGCATACTTGTTGCGGTGATTGTTGTTGCCACAATCATTAAGGGGAATTATGGAAGAAAAAGTTAAAAGAACTCGTAAGAAAAAAGAAGTTAAGGTAAATGAGGAAAAAAACTTGCCGGTAAAAGTGCAGGAACCGGAGATTAAACAGGAAATCCAAACAACTCAAACACAGAAAACACCCGCAAAAAAAATCCATCAACCGCGTCATAATAGCCCGATAGCGGAAGTTTTGGTAAATGCTTGCCAAAATTTGATAAAAAAAGGACTATTCTTGGTAATATTTTGGGTACTTCTTTCGATGGGGGTGCTTTTAACCGGAAGTTATATTATTTTTAAAGAATTTTTCTTGGGTATGGCATATCCGTGGTGGCTTCTTACATTAGTTGCTTTGTTGCTTTTCGGCGGTTATGGCATAATAGGTTTTGCTTATGGTGTTATCATGGCACTTTTACATACTGTTTTATCTATTTCTTCTTCATTAACCGATACTATCAGGAAAACCGTATTAAGAGTTAAAAATTCAATTGAAAGTAAAGTTGATAAATTTGCCGATAATTTAGAACAAAATAATTTGTTAGCAACTATCAAAAGAACTTTTGAAGATATTTCAAAAAATATTCGTAAATATGCTGCAAAAACCGCCGCAGGTGTATTGGTTATAGCGTGTTTGGGCGGATTACTTTTTGTAATAAAAAGTATTATGGTTAAAAGTTTCAAAAAAGTACAAAATAAGGCGGAATTTTTTACTAAAATGTCTATCCGCTTCAGTTTGTTGCTTGCAATTATTTTGAACCTAAAACTGTTTACTAAGATTATGCTTGCCGTGGGTTATTTAGTCGGTATATTTTTGATTTTAAGCCAATTCGTCATTTGGCACTTAATGTAATGAAATATTTAATCTTTATCTTTCTATTCTTTTT
>JBGVBB010000124.1:0-12850 GCA_045225155.1 Elusimicrobiaceae bacterium | reverse complement strand
AGGACGAAGAATATATTCTTTTAAACGGCAAAGCAAATGTAAAACGCGGTAAAAATATCGTATCAAACGAAACGCAATCATCTTTCCCTTGGGGTAGCAAAGCAAGGGTTCGTTCCGTCCAAAGAAAAGAAGAAAAACAATTAAAGAAAGAACTTATAGATTCTTTAGTTGCTAAACTTAATGCAGATGAAGATGTTCAAGTTTACATGCGCGGTGGCCGCGTTGATGCCATTGATATTAATTCTTCCGCATTGTTTTTGGGTAAATCAATTGATAAGGTTTCTTCGCCGATTTTAGATGAAGTTTTCGCATTAATGGTTTTGGAAAATTCCCCATCATATGTTATTTTACCGGAAGGCAGTTATACCGATGATGTAACCTTGCATGGCGTTCGCCAAGCGGTTGCTCTTAACACTTACTTAATAAACCGCGGTATATCACCTGCAAAAATGGTTTTGAATATGGGATTAACGACACAAGAACCGCCGGAAAAATTTAGTAATTTAGCAGGTATTTCAGTCGTATTTGATTATGAAGGTAAATCCCGCTTAAAATCTAAATTACAAGAAAAGAATTTGCCGCCTGTTTTAAGTTTGGCTACTTATCCTTTCAAAGAAATTGCTCCTTCCGCAGGTGAAGTTTTTGTTATAGACTTTTCAGTAATGCAAGGCTCTTCACCGGTTAAAGATTGGGTTTTGCAAATTGTCAGCCATGCTGCAGATAATCACTATTACGTAGTAAAACAACTTTCCGGCAGCGGCCCGTTAACTTATCAAACTTTCTGGAACGGGCATAAAGGCTATTTCGGTCATTTATTACCGCTCGGTAAATATACTATCGTATTAAGAGCGAAAGATACCGCCGGGCGTGAACGTGTCGTTAAACGCCAGGTTGTGTTGAAAGAAGGCATCAGCAATGAAGAAGACATCATCATGAAGACCGAATCGGAAGTCGTAAAAGAAGAAGAATTTAAGAGAATACAAGCAGAAAAAGAAGCTAAAAAAAGAGCAGCTGAGATGAAAGCAAAAGAATTAGAAAGTAAGCTGGATTATTCTCAAAAAAGGTTATGGACTAAACCCGGTAAAACGCAGGTGGGGACTATTACTGATGAAGACGGAACAGTAACTGAAACACAAAGTTCTTCTGTAGTTTCTACTCAAACACAAGAATCGACTTATGAATCATCATCACAAACAAGCAGCAGCACAAGCAGCAGCACAAGCGATACAGGCAACACAGGTGATGTTTTGCAAGTTCAAGAAACTACTACTACAGAAGAATCAAGTTCTTATGGGGCATCAAGTAATCCTTATGCAATAGAGGAAGAAGAGGAAGAGTCCAACCCGTATGATATTTAAGTAAAGAGTGATGTATGGATATAACTAATATTTTTGACAAATTATCAGGTATAAAACGTTCTGATTTCGTGGAATGTATCGGTATACATATTTCCTTAACGGATGTTTATGTAGCGCAGGTTACAACCGTAGCAGGTGGGTTAGAGGTAAATTCACTCATAAAATTACCTATAAGTGATGTGCCGCAAGATGCATTAAAACCCGCGGATTTAAATGAGGAATTCTTTTCTACAACCAAACATTGGCTTGATCCTATACAAAAAATTATAGAAAGTAGGGATTTTAATACAAAAAATGTTGTTGTTTCTTTGGATCCCGCTTTTTGTATTTACAGGCATTTCGTAATTCAAAATATTGCCCGTTCTTATTGGAAACAAACAATACCTCTTCAAGCCAGGAAATACATACATTATCCTTTTGAAAAAGGTGTTTATGACTTCCATGTTTATCCGTTTGATGCCCCTTTAAGTAAGACACAAAAACTCGGTGTTGTGTTTTGTATGACTTCATCAAAAATTGTAAATTCCTTACAATCAGGTATGAACAAAATCGGGCTTAATTTGGTTTCCGTGGAATGTTCAGCTTTATCTACTTATCGCCTTTTAACTCAAATAGATAAAGATAATTCCGAAGATAAAGGTATTATATACGCAAACTTTACTTCGGATCACGGTCAATTTTTATTTGCCTTAAATAAAGTCCCTTTAATGTTTAGGGAAGTTGAAGTTCATAAAGCATTAGGTGCCAGAAACCGTTTGGAAATAACAAATTGTATGGACTTTATTTCCAAACAACTAGAAAAAAATCCGTTTGAAGATGTCGCTATAGTTTCAGATGACGGGGACTTTTGGGTTTATATCGTGGAAGGTGAAGTAAAACAACATGTAAGAACGAATAAAATAAGTGAAGTTTTCGGTTTCCGTGTGGAAGGTTTTGCGGAAATGGCCGTGTTGGGTGCTTGCCTTAAATTCGTTAATAAAAAGGTACCTGATATAGATTTTTATAAGATAAATCGTTCTTCCGATGAAGAAATCAGGGCTACGACTTTTGCTTGGTTGGTAACGGCAGTTATCGCCAGTGTTGTTATTCTTTATGTATTGTTTATGCAGATAACTTCTGTTATTACGGCGGCACAGTTAAAGAATAGCAAAAAAGATCAAAAAGAAGTGGCAGATTTCCAGGGTTTGTATGCAGATCAGATTAAGACTAGGGTTTCTAATTTAAAGACCAATCAAAAGAAATTAGAAGGATTATTGGTAGAACCTTATTTTACCAAAAAACTTTCTGCTTTACCGAGGACTTTGCCGGAAGATATTTGGCTTTCCGGATTTTCCATAAATTACCCATATAATTTTGATATGAAGAAGGGTAATATTTCAATGGTAATAGAAGGTGTTGCCAGTTCTATCGCAGGAAATAAAGAGGAATTGGCTTTAGGTAATAAATTTAAATCAGACATTGCCGCTGATCCTGATTTCGCTGATTTATGTAAAAATTCAGCTGCCATAAACTATAACATTGATAACTCCTTAAAGAGTAAAGGAAGTGTTTTCGTTTTAGGTACCAAATTTACGGTTAAATGTGAGAATAAATAAACATGAAAATAAGTGATTTAAAAGCCGGCATGACAGATGCCGCAACAATGTTAAAAGATAAGAACTTAAACCCGTTTTCAAGGCCTTTGTTGGTTTTGATTGCGGTTATTGCTATCGCATGGTTCTTACATCAAGGAACTTCCGCACAAATAGCTGATATGCGTAGGAAATCAGAAGCACAAGCGGCAGAAGTTGAAAATAGGGAAGAATATTTAAAACTTAAGGCTAAATATGTTAAACTTATTGAAGAATTACCGCCAAATACTCAAAAATCTTTTTGGCATCCTGCCCAAATAATTTCTATAAGGGAAAAGCTAAGATTGCCGGAAGGTGAATTGTTAAACGGTAATGAAATTCAAACGGCGGAAGGGGTTTTTACTATATCCACTATCCCGATGAGGGGTGAACTTACTTTTGATCAGATAGGACGTGTTCTCGAAGCGATAGAAAATAATCCCAGTTTCTTGCGTATTTCCGATTTAAAAATAAGCCGTAAACAAGGAGAGTTAGGGAAATTAGATGTTACATTTAATGTTAATACTATCTTTGTAGAAGATAAAGATTTCCCTACATTAGTGGGAGGTAAAAAATGAGAAATAAATTTACATATACCTTCATATCAGCGGTTTTATGTTTTAGTCTTTTTGTTCCTTGCATTGCTTATGGGCAGAAAGTCAGAAATGACAAAGCCTCTAATGCTAAGGCAGGGGCAGCAAAAAAAGTAATGTTTAACCCTGTTAAAAGAAATCCGTTTTTGTCAAAAGAAGAAGTTATTAAAATAGAACAAATGAGGAAGGCAGAACTCCGCCGTTTAGCAGAGGAAGAAGCCGAAAGAAAACGCAAAGCGGAAGAAGAAAGGAAGCGTCTTCTCCAGCAGCAAATTCTTGAAGAAGAAATGAAACGCCACCCGGCCAGAGCCGTAATGGATAAAATACATATAGACGGTATCTTGGGCAGTGAGGCTATTGTTAACGGTGATGTCGTTGGTATAGGCTCTAAAGTTTTAGGGGCAAAAGTGGTCGCCATTAAAGATGATTCTGTTTGGTTCACTTATAAAGGCGAAAGATTTCAACGGAAATTACCGTTGTTATAAAGATTTGTAGTTTAAAAATTAGGAGGAAGTAATGAAAAAAAGTATAGCATTCACTTTGGCACTGGTGTTTGCATCGTTTCAGTTATGTTCTCAAGTTGCTTTAGCACAAGGAACGAGAAATGGTACAACAGGGCCGAAGATTAACGTAGTAAATGAAAATTATGGAGAACCTACTAAGGCTAAAACAAATGCCGAAGACGGGGAATCTTCATTATATAAACGGGCTGAGGCGGCCTCTCCGTTAGAGAAGAAAGTAACCATTAGGGTTAACAATGTTCCAATAGGTACTTTCTTGAACAGTATTTCCGCACAATCAAAGATTAACTTTATTATGGGGGAAGAATTTTCCGGTAAGAAAATTTCTGCCTCTTTAACAAATGTTACTGTTCGTGAAGCTTTGGATACTCTTTTAAGGGTGCAAGGTTTAACATACCAAAGAGTCGGTAAAAGTGATTCTTATGTTATTACCAACCGCTCTGAAGAAGCACCTAATACAATAACCAAAGTATACACCTTAAACTATGTATCTTTGCAACCGAATACTTCCCTTACATCAGATTTGAGTTCAGTCATGCCTGCTGATGTATCAAGCAGCAGTTTTGGCGGTGGCAACTCAACTTCTTTTAACGTTTTTGACAGTTCATCCAGCGGCGGGACAGGGTTTTCATTGAATAATTCCCAATCACAAACTATTTCCGGTAACGGAAGCAGTGCTATTTTGGGTGTCATTCAAAGTGTTCTTACCAAACAAGGTAAAATTGCTATTGACTCCAGAACAAATAAACTTATTATTACGGATGTTCCGGAAGTCTTCCCGCAAATAGAAAGCATTTTAGATGAACTTGATATCAAAGCACCGCAAATCTTAATTGAAGCACAAGTAATTGAAGTTTCAAAAGGTAGCGGTTATGATGTCGGTTTTAACTGGAATATTAACGGCGTTTTCACCGGTGGTAGCACAGAAATGCCGTGGAACTACTTCGGTGCAAGAGAAGGCAATAAAGTATTAAGGTATTTTGGCGTTGGTAATGCTACAGAAACTGGTGATGCCCCTAAATTAGATTGGACAAATTTCACAGTAGTTTTCCAAGCATTGATGCAAAACCAAGAAGCACGTTCTTTGGGTAAACCTAAAGTTATTACCATGAACAATAACCAAGCAATGGTAACTTCTTCAAGGGATGCTTCAATCGGTACAATCAGCAAAACAAATGATAGTTCTGAAACCACCACATCCGGTAGTGAAAGAAAAAGAGTCGGTTTAACATTAACAGTAACACCTCAAGTCAATAAAGAAGGTTATGTCACATTGACAGTTTTACCTTCCTACTCAGATCTTGTTGCTTCTGAAGCAGGTGATACCTATGATACTGTTACCCGTGCTGTTACCACTCAAGTTCGTGTAAAGAGTGGCCAAACAGTAGTATTGGGCGGTTTATTACAATCTACTGAAAAAGAAACAGTATACAAAGTGCCTTTACTCGGTCAAATACCAATAGTCGGTTGGTTATTTACCCATAAGCACAAATCAAAAAGTACAACGGACTTAGTCATCTTCATCACACCGACAGTACTTTCTGAATAAGCAGTTTTAAATTGGAAGGATCGTTATTATGGCAAAACAGTTGATAGATATCTTAAAAGAAAGCGGTAAGTTAACTGAGGAAAATTTAAAGAAAGCTGAACTTCATGCAAAGCAGAATGAAGTATCTTTAAATGATGCCTTGGTAGCCTTAGATATAATTAAAGAAGATGAACTTACCCAAGCATTATCTAAGCAACTTTCAGTGCCTTATGCCAGTAAGCAGAATGGCATTTTGATACCGGAAAAGGATCAAAACCTTGCCAAGTATATACCGGAAAAGTTTGCCCGCGAAAATGTTATTTTACCGTTATTCGTAGAGGACAACACTTTGGCCGTTGCTTTAAACGATCCTTCCAACGTATTTTTGTTGGATAACCTTAGAATGATGAGTGGGCTTGAAATACAGCCCTTCATTGCAAGTAAATCACAGTTATTTCAGGCCTTAGATGCTTTTTATTCTAAGAAAGATTTACTTGCGGAAGTCATTTCTGAAGATAAAAACGAAATAGATGCAAGTTCCAATGAAAGTTTAGATGAACTTTCCGATCCGGGGGCTAAAATTGACTTGGATAAGGAAGTTTCAGGATCCGGTGCCCATTATGTTAAGATGGTTAACGCTATTTTGCGCCAAGCCTTAACTGAAAGGGTGTCCGATATTCACTTGGAATTATTTGATGAAAGGGTAAGTTTGCGTTTTAGGATCGACGGTTCCTTATATGAAAGGACCTCCCCCGCGAAAGAAGACGTAGGGGCTATTATTTCCCGTATAAAGATTTTGTCAAAACTTGATATCGCCGAAAAACGTTTACCGCAGGACGGAAGCTTCGCAGTAAAGTTCCAAAACAGAACAGTAGAATTCCGTGTTTCAGTATGTCCTACAGTCTTCGGCGAAAAATTAGTTATTCGTATTTTGGATAAAGGTAGCAGTGATTTAAATATTGATAAATTAGGTTTTGAACCTAAACAGAAAAAAGACTTCTTGGAGGCAGCTGCTTTACCTCACGGCTTAATTTTCTTGACAGGTCCTACAGGTTCCGGTAAAACTACTACATTAAACGCAGTTCTTACATCAATAAAAAGTTCCGAATTAAATTTTATGACTTTGGAAGACCCGGTAGAATACAAGCTATCAGGTATCAGCCAGGTGCAGGTAAAACCGCAAATCGGGTTGACCTTCGCTGCAGGTTTGCGTTCTTTCTTGCGTCAAGACCCGGATGTAATACTGGTCGGTGAAGTCAGGGACTCTGAAACTGCAGAAGCTTGCTTAAAAGCAGCTTTAACAGGTCACTTGGTGTTATCTACCTTGCACACAAACGAAGCTATCGGCGCTGTACCCCGTTTGATTGATATGGGTATTGAGCCGTTCTTGCTTGCAAGCTCTTTGGCATTGGTGGCAGCCCAGCGTCTTGTTAGGGTTTTATGTCCTTATTGCAAAATTCCTTATGTGCCGGGCCCAAATGTTATAGAACAAATTATTAAAGAATCTGCTTTGCCACCTAAAGATAAGGCCACTTGGACTTTCTTTAAAGCAGGCGGTTGCCCGAAATGTTCAGGTACCGGATATATGGGCCGAAAGGCAATTTATGAAGTATTTAAGGTAAATGAAAGTATGCGTAATACAATTTATCAAACTAAAGATTTGATTGAACTTAAACAAGCCGCTAAAAGCACAGGGGCATGGAATTTGCGTGCAAGCGGTTGGAGAAAAGCTGTAACCGGTGTTACCACCGTTGAAGAAGTTCTTTCTGTAACTTTGGCAAATGAATAAAAGGAGAAGATATGCCTAAATTTAATTGTACGGTTCAAGATTCTAACGGCAAATATATCAGGAGTGCAATAACTGCTGATACGATGGAAAAGGCCATTTATGCCTTGCAATCTAAAGGGTTTATTATTTTGGAAATTAAACCTGAAAAAACAAAAAGTTCATTAGCGGCTATGTTCGGTAATGCCCGTATAGGTTCCAAAAAAATAAAAGGGCATGTGTTGGCTTTCTTTGCAGAACAACTTTCAACATTGTTAAGCGGTGGTGTGCCGCTTATTAGGGCTATTTCTTTGCTCGGTGAATATTCTACAGACAGAAATTTCGGCCCGGTTCTTGTATCAGTCGCACGCGATATTGCCGGCGGTAATTCTATGCATGAAGCTTTAGCTAAGTTCCCAAAAGTATTTGACCATACTTGGTCCTCAATGATTGAAGCAGGTGAAGTCGGCGGGCATTTGGCGGATGCATTGCTTCAAGTAGCAAAATATGTAAAATCAAAGGAAGCCTTAAAGAGTAAAATTATTACCGCAGTTACTTACCCGGCGGTATTGTTCGTTATGGCTATGGGTGTTTTGATTTACTTCGTTGTAGGTATCGTTCCTACATTCGCTGAAATATTTAAAGATTTCGATATGGAATTACCTACGATCACCAAAATCGTTTTGGCGGTTTCCCACACTGTCGCAAACCATTGGTTTTTAATATTTGTGATAATCGGTTTATTGGTATTTGCATTTTATATGATCATTTCAACACCATCAGGTAAGAAAGCCTGGCATAAATTCCATTTGACGATGCCTTTGTTCGGTAACTTTATCTCTAACATTTATTTTGAAAAGTTGCTTAACAATATGTCAACTTTGTTAAACAGCGGTGTAAGTATTATCAACGTCTTAACGGTTATGGAAGAATCTTTTGCAGGTAATGTTATCATAAAAGATGCTATTGTTTATACCAAAAATGAAGTTGCATCCGGTAAAAGTTTATCAGAATCTTTCAGAAAGACAAAGGTTTTCCCGGGGTTAATGACAGAAATGATGCTCATGGGTGAAGAATCTGGGCGTTTACCAAGTATTATGGAAACATTAGCTGTATTCTATAATGAACAAGTTAATCAATTTTTGGCACGTTTTTCTGCCTTGATTGACCCTATCTTGATTGTGGGTATAGGTTCAATAATTGCTGTTATTGTGTTGTCAATTTTCTTGCCGATATTCAAGATGTCTCAAATCGGAGGCTAACATATGGCAAACAAAAAAGGATTTACATTGGTAGAGGTCGTAGCAGTTACATTAATTATTGCGGCATTGGCATTGCTTGTGGTACCGTCATTTAAAAATTCTGCTTTAACCAATAAGATGGAAAAAGCAAAAGTGGGTTTAATAGAATTGACTAATGCCGTAAAGCTATACAATGAGGTCCATGATACCCCTCTTTCAGGTATTTTAAATAATGCTATGTTTACTACGCTTACAACCGTAGATGCCAATCAAGGCTATGCTTATATGCTAAATCCCGGCAGATGGGGATACAGGCCCAACTCGGTAGTAGAATATACTTTAAGAGATACGGATGGTAATTTAAATTGCAGATATACCGTAGGCACCGGTGCTATATTAACGGAAACCACTTGCAAATTTAATAAAATCGATCAGGAAGGATTTGAGTGTTATAGGTTTTTTGTAGAGAGAGCCAATCCCGCTTTAATAAAGAAAGAGAGGTTAAACAGTTGCAATGATTTATAATAGAAAGAACAAAAAAGGCTTTACTTTAATGGAGTTATTGGTAACCGTAATTTTAGTGGCGATACTTGCAAGTTACGGAGTTTACTATTATACTGATATTATAAACGAAGGAAAGTTAAATGCAGCTAAAGGTAAATTGGCGGCATTGGGTGGGGCAACGGCAAGATTCCTTACTGAAAATGCCATGGGACTTGAATGTAATTATGGCCTTGATACGGGGTTAAATATAGAGGAGTTGATGGAAGATCATTCCAGACGCTGTATTGGGGAAAGCGTGGACCAAAAATGGTATATGTTTGATGTCTTTGCTTGCGGATATGCCGAAAAAACTTTAGGTGTAGAAGAAAATTTTATATTTTATTTCGGTTGCCCCAGTGAATTAAGCTGTGGGGACTTTAACCAAATGACCGTACTTATGAAACCTAAAGAAGGAGCACCGGAAGAATTTCCTAAATGTGCCTATTTTGATACCGGTGTTGATAAAGTTATAGAAGTGAGGTAATAATGAAAACAAATAAAGGTTTTACTCTTGCAGAAATGGTAGCGGTAATAGCTATTATGATGTTTTTGGCATTGGTGAGTACTCCGTATGTAAAAGGGTATATAGATGACAGCTACAACGGTAAAGCAATTGCTCACATGAGGCAGATCAACGAAGCAAGAAAAAATTTTGAAAGGGATTACCCGGGTGTTACAATCGGCGAAGGGGAAGAACTTACAAGTTGCGATTTGGAGAGAATTTACAGTTCAACCGGTTTAACTTTAGGCATTAGTGTTTTGGTTGCATGTAATTATTTACAAGCAGAAACAGATTTGGAAGGACGTTATTCATTCCAAGCCGGTAATAAAGCTGAATGTTCAGCTTGCGAAAAAACTAGAGCGGTTGTTTCTATGAAAGGTTTATCCGGCGCCGGTTTATATGCGGACAAATGTGCTTGCATGGATTCTTTAGACAGAGTTTATAAAGAAGAATAAAAAATTATTTAAAACAGGTAAACTTATGAAAAATAAAGGGTATACGATAATGGAAGCGGTAATAGCCATGTTTTTATTGGTTGTTATGGTCGGTGCGGTATTTTCGGCCTTAATGTCCGGCCGTCGTGCTATAATTGTTTCTTCCGAAAGGGAAGAAGTATTTTATAGTTTGAACAGCGTTTACGGTATGCTTAAAGATTGCCGTTCAAATCCCCAATATTGCCATTTAAAAGATTTAGGCTGCAACTATTCTTTTGATGTTGAATCTAATCAGGGCTTGAAAGGCTGTGATGATTTGTTTACTTTTACTTTCGGGAATTTATGCAAGGGTGCTACATCAAATAATAGCGTTGGGCAATTTCAATTTAATGTTAAACCCTCTGACATAGCCCCATCAGTTTGGTTATCTGTACGCCCGGGGCAATGCTTAAGCGAACCTATAATGTTACAAGATTTTTATAGGTTGGACATACAAGCCAATTGCACTGAAGAGGATTAATTATGACAAAAAAAGGTTTTACTTTAATGGAATTATTAGTCTCCATCTTTATATCTGGGATGGTAATGCTTGCTTTGGTTGCTATGTGGAAAACCTCTTCTAATCATACAGCACAAGCCCAAAGACAATCGGTTATAAGAAACGATAATACAATTTTTTTAAGAAGATTTTATGCTGATTTTGTTTCTGCAAGTGAAGTTATTTGCCCTTGGGTTTATACTAAAGGCGGGAAAATGTGCACTAAGAACGAATATATAGCAGTTAAAGGTGCTACAATAAATCCGAATAATATTGATCAACTTATTAGGATTACCGAACCTGTTTGCGGTAGCGGTAATAATTCTTGGGCAACTGAAGAGGATTTGAGTTCTATGTCAGCCCGTTGTGTTAAACCTTCTTATACAATTTTTGTGTATGACAGTGATCATCATATAGTTTACAGGTGCCATGATAACTTCCTTGATGGAGCTAATAAAATTATGGATATATCCACGCTTATCAATACGGCACATAATTATTGCAGTGAAAATGGCGGGCATAGGGAAACAGCAATGTCTTATATTCACAATTTAAATATTAGCCCTACTTCTTCCGGCAGTGATAGGGCACCGGAATTATTAATTGAATATACAATTAATAAAAATTTTACTGCGGATGTTCCGCCTGTATTCTTTAAATTCAAACGTTTATTAACTTTGAAGAGGGGGGTATAATGTCTAAGAAAGGTTCAGCTTTGATGCAAGTAATGGTTATAGGTTTAATTATAGCGACTTTTTCCGTTATGATACTGAGGTATGCCATTACAAGAAGTGCCAATTTAACCAGAACTACCCGTATATTAAGTTCTCAAATCAGTGCAGATAGTTGTTTAGATCAATATATGGCTCTTATGGCTACTTCGGAATTATCCGGGGAACCTATTTGCGAATATGACAGCGAATGTATATTAATTGAAGGGCCCAGTACTGAGCCTTATATGCGTACCGCCCCTATGGACGGAAGATTAGCAACGGATGTTGACGGATCATTGATGGTAATTACCACCTTTACTGTAATAGGACGTTAGGGCGATAATATGTTTAATAAAAAGATATTACTCTCTATTTTTTTATTTACCTTGGGCGTTTTTTGTTTAGCCCAAAGTAATACGGGTGATATCAAATGGGTAAACAGTAACTTGGGTGGCTTCCAAATTAAAATCGAACCGCATTCTCGCGGTATGATGACACCTAATATTGCCATGCAATTTAATAGTGTTTTTCAAATGCTTCGCCAAAATATAGCATGGATGATTCCCGGTAAAGTTAGTGTAGAAGTATATCAAGATAAAAAAAGTTTTTTGATACATAACAGAGATATTGCTGAAAATTGGTCCGGTGCGCTTTTCGACCCGGATAGAAATATTATTGTTATGTACGATGAACCCAAAAACCAAGAACAAATGATGAAAAAGTTTACACATGAACTTACACATTTGTTTGTGGAAAATACTTTTAATCCGCCAAATTCCAAAGCACCGCCGAAAGAACCGCCTGTGTGGTTAAATGAAGGCCTTGCCGTCAATATGGAAGATATTGCCCAAACACCGCGCGGTGGCATTTGGCAGAATGATTTGGTCGTAATAAATATTTTTTCCGGCGGAGAGCATGAATCTTTAAAAGCACGTAAACAAACAGGCGGTTTAACGCAACAAGAGAAAGACGGATTACGTAAATTCGCTGTTTCTGATAAAATAGTATTTTTCCAGAACTTTGCTGATTTTATAGAACCTGATTCTTATGATAAAGCACTCGCGACCGGTAAAATTGATGATTGGTATTTACAGGCTTATGCAATGGTTCGTTTCTTATTCAGACCAGGTAATTCCCAAACGCCGGAAAAACGTTTGCAGTTTAAACAGTTAATTGAAACACTTGCAAAATATAGCCCTAAAAAAGATGCAAAAGGTAACCCCGTTTTGACGGCAGACGGTAAGAAGATTATGGTTCGCCCCAGTATGGAAATGGCTTTAAAGACGGCTTATAAATACCAAAATATTTTGGCTTTTGAAGAAGATTTTTGGCATTGGCTTACAGCATTCCAAGCTTATGGACGTAAAAAAATAAAAAATCCACCTGTTAAGAGTAAATAATATGGACAAGGAAAAACTTGAAGATTTGTTAAACGAAAATAAACCTGCGGAAGTTTTGGAAATTTTACTATCCTACAAAGGCAAAGACAGTTACTTATATTTTA
>JBGVBB010000123.1:0-2005 GCA_045225155.1 Elusimicrobiaceae bacterium | reverse complement strand
CAACAGCAGGTACATCTTCCTCAGCAAAATGCGTCGGTTCAGTAGCAGGACCAAAATCTGGTTTCGCTTCGTCTTCATACATAAGTTCGTTTCTCGGCAATTCATCAGGTCTTACCACCCGTTCAACCGTTTCTGTCACAGTACCATCACCATTACCTTGGGCGCCAGTTATTCTTTCACTTACAACGGACGACTTTTCGTCAATCTCTTTTTTCAATTCTTCGAAGTCCGCTTTCGTGAACTCTTTTGTGATGTTACGGATGTCGGCAACCTCTATCTTCTTACCACCAAAATTAACGCAATAAGGCATTTGACGCGGGCCTCTTTTCGCTATCAAAGCATCAACCAGTTCAAATTCACCCGGCACAGCAAATTCAGCACCAACATAAATACTGGTTATTTCACCTTCCTTAGATTGACGCATATATTCTTTGTGAAGTTTTTGAATGTTTATATATTCTTCAATGCAAGTGCATCGAATGTTTACAACTAATGGACTTTTCATATCGTTCGCTCCCTTTTGTTATTATAGTTCATTTGCAATCTTTTGTCAAGACTTTTGGTGTGAAGGGCTAGATTCGAACTAGCAATTTACCGTGCGCACACGTAAGCGTTTACCATTTCGCCACCTTCGCAAATTACGTGCCCCGTTTTTACTTGTGGGGCCAGCAAGCGGTTACTGATGGTTTGCTGTTTTGACGTGTCTACCTTTCCGTTATCACACGCTGTGCACGAGTCCCTTGCATCGTGCCCCGGCTTTACTCACTCCGGGTAGTAGGCATCTCAGTACCTTCTACTAAGCCGTATAGACAAGCCGGTGTTCGTTCTCGGGGCCTATACCAACCTTTCGATTTTGGTCTGTGTGGAAAGATTCGAACTCTCAATCTCTTGCTCCCAGGGCAAGCGCGATAACCAGATTACGCTACACACAGTTATAATCTTTCTGTCCATATAATAAACGTGAAAGAAAGGTCAAGCATTTACTTATGGACAGAGACGGTTTTGATTACGTCTTATCAAAGAATCATACCAAAACGTCTTGGGTTTCCGTCTTGATACAATGTCATTATAACACATTTATAATCAAATGTCAAGTCTTTGTTTACAAAAAAGAATCATTGAGAAAAATTTTGTCTGGGTGAATTTTTTTGCGCGCGATTTTTTTCCGGGGCCTGATTTTTTTGGATGCGATTTTTTCTGGGCGCGATTTTTTGGCGCGGATTGAAAGTGGGTGGTTCCCACCCAACAAAACCAAACTTAATTTAACTATACCCCCTTATTTTACTAGAATCAATACATATTATTGCTATTTGATATTATGTATAGTTGTCTTGACACATTATCATTGATTGATTGTCAAAACTATACATAATCACATCATAATCAAGGGGGGTATATATCTATTTTAATAACTTAGTTATGATATTTTATCTCTATAATTATAAAATTGTAAAGTTTTTATAAAAAAAATTTTTGTTAATAATTTATGTTAATAATTTATTGTCAAGACTTTTTGTCAATACTATAAATCAACTATACATAATATTTTTCAACAAATAAAAAATTTTTACAACTTTATAAATATAACTATAAAATAATATAACTAAACAATAAAAAAATGTATACACTTGCGCAATATACGCGCGCGGGCGCGGGCGCGATGATTGACAAAAATAAATTTTGCTTGCGCAAAAATATAAAAATGTTGACAAAAAATTAAGACAAATTATATCATATTTTAATATAAAAGTCAAGTTATTTATTTTTGTATTAACAAAAAATAATAACAAATATTTATACAAAATCACTTGACAATATATTATAAAAATGTTAATATATAAATGTATCAAAAGATACATATTAACAACTAAAAAATAAGGGGCTTAAAATGGCAAGTAAAATATCAACAAAAGCGGCAAGCGCTTTTTACAACAATCAAAATTTTAATTTATCAAATACAAGTGTTTATAATAAAGCAATGTATTTACACGGCAATAAAATTTTA
>JBGVBB010000122.1:0-9059 GCA_045225155.1 Elusimicrobiaceae bacterium | reverse complement strand
TGATAATTTACTGCTATATTCTGTGGGCGAAATACGGCAAAGATCCAAAAGGCCCGTTTGTAACGGAATATGCTCCGCCTAAGGGAATAACCTCTGCTTTTTCAAAATATTTACTGAATATGAAGAAGCCCTTTGATTATTCTTATTTCGTGTTAACTTTAATTAGCCTTTCTTTGAAAGGTTTTATAGAAATTTCGGAATATCAAGGTGAAATTTGTATAAAATCATTGAAAGGTACGGATTCCCGGGGTTTATATGAGGAAGATAAATTAATTTATGAGCGTTTGTTTGCTTATTCCCCAAAAATAATTTTCAGCGAAGGCAATGCTACTTATGTCATTGATGCAATCAGAGCATTGTTTATAAAAATGGAAAACAAAAAAAATAAATTTTTTACTCATAATTCTTGGTATGCGGTTGCACCGTGTATGCTTTTATTAATATCTTTTTTGTTAGTTTTCCCTTTACATGGCACTTGGCAGATTTTGGCAGTATTGTGTTTTACAATTTCATTAATTGCTTTTGTATTTTTTGTAATACTAATAAAAAATATATCCCCGGAATTATTACATGTGTATAACGGAATTATGGGTTTTAAACAATATATGGTTATTGCTGAGAGCGGACGCGTAAAATTTTCTAATCCTTTTGATAAAGATCGTTTGTTTTGTGATAATCTTGACTATGCTTATGCCTTCGGTATCGGGCCGGGTGTTTTGAGGCAATTTTCTAAGAAGATTGATCCTTATATATTAGATAGTATAAATTGTCTTTATCGGGACAGAACTGTTTTTATTTTATCTGCTTTAATGGAACCGTTAGAATTATGAACAAATACTTTACAGGTTTAGTTGATACCTTACAAAAAATTGACGATACACAAAATAAGGCTATGGAAAGTGCCGCCGCAGTTCTAGCCGAAACCGTTTTAAATGACGGGCTTATTTTTACGCTCGGTAACGGGCATAGTCACAGTGCCGCTTTGGAGGGGTTTCACCGTAGCGGTAGCCTTGCTTGCATTAGTGCAATTTTAGACGATAGTTTTAATTTCCGCCCCACTGCGCATAAAGCAACGGATTTAGAGCGTAAAGAGGGTTATATTTTGCCTATACTCGCAAAGCATAAAATGACTGATAAAGACTGCATAATTATTATTTCAAATTCAGGCAGAAACCCTGCCGGTATCGACGCGGCAATTTATGCAAAAAATAAAGGTTTAAAAGTGATTGTTATAACAGCTGTATCAGCACATAAAGAAACAAAAAGCCGTCACTCAAGCGGAAAAATGTTGCGTGATTTTGCCGATGTTTTAATTGATAATTGCTGCACAAAACAAGAAACGGTTTTGACTTTAAACGGCAAAAGTGCAGGGCCTGTTTCTTCTTTAGTGAGCGGTGCGATAATGAATAATATTTTATATCGCGCGGCGGAAATTGTAGAAGAAAAAAGGCCGGATTTCCCCCTCCCTTTTTATAAAAGCAGTAATGATGTCGGTGGCGACGAAAACAATTTAAAAGTTGCCCAAAAGTATAAAGGCAGAATTTTATTTTTAGATTAGGTAATTAGCAGTCAATATTATAAAAAAAGGGTTGCTAAAAGCAACCCTTTTTACGGTAATAATAAATGTTTTATTTATTTTGGCTTTTCCTTATGGAGTCAAGCATTTGTTTGTATTTTTCCTCTGTTACTTTATTTTTATGAATTCTTTGCATCGTTTCATTATTCTTTAACCATTGTTGATATTCTGCATCACTTAAAGGTTTATCAAATTTTTTGATTACCAATGTGCCGTGTTCATTGTAATATGAAGCACCGATTATACCTTCTTCTTGTTCAGGAATTGTATCTGATACTACTTTAATAGTTTTTGTAGCAGCAGGTACAGTATCTACTGTATACCCTTTGTTTTGGAGTTTATTTTTTATAGAGTCAAGTTTGCGCATTTGTTCGTAAGCAGATGGTTCCATCATAAGTATAGCGCCATGATTATAGTCTGTTTTCTTCAAATATTCGCCGTAAACTTGTTGTTGTTCTTTGATTTTTTCAAGTTGTAATTTATCGATTTTGAGTGGGACTTGCTTAATTTCTCTTATGAGGTAGACTTGGCTTTTTTCCTTAAATTCATCTAGTCTTTTGCTTAAAGAAGGATTTATGTTTTTTACTTCTTCAGCTATTTCCTTTTCCTTTTCTTCAATATCAAAAGGATAGGTCATAGCAAATGCTTTCAAATCATTATTTTCCACCGCTTTTGCAGGCAAAGAGGTAAGGCCTAATTCTTGCCCTAATTCCGGGTTAAAACCGGCCTTTAATAAAGCAAGCAAAACATCACTGTGATTAGTTTCAATACACAATACCATTAAATCATATTGATATATCGTGGGTATTTGATTATCTTTAAGGCTATTTCTTGCCGCTATTTCTATTTCATCAAGATTTATAGGCAAATCTTCATTCATTTGATTATATAACAATTGAACATTAAGATATGATTTTTGATTTGCAATTTGTGTGGACACTTCAATTTTTATATCTTGCTTGATGCCTTCTAAATCATCATGATAGTCACCTGATAGTTGTGCATAGGCAGGTGCGCTGAGCAAAGTACCCGCTAAAAGGGCAATTGCCGGAAGTAAAATGTTTTTTGTTTTCATATAATTCTCCTTTTTGTTTTGTGTTTCTTAAGTATAGTTTACCAGTAATAGCATTTACTAACAAGGGCAAAAGGACCTAATTTAAAGGGCAAAAGGTCCTATTAGTGTATAGGTCCTTTACAATACAAACATCCCTCGGTTTAGACGAGGGATGCTATTAAACAAATTTAAAACCGATTAATATACAGGTAAGCCCACTAATTCTTTTGCCATTCGGTTTACTGTTTTAAATTCTCCGTCATCAGAGTAAAAATCGATAAGGCCTTCAATGTCCAATGTCATATCTTCTATAAACATTGTTTCTTTAAGGTTGGCACCGTTTTCAACTAACAATTGAACTAATTTATATCTGGCATCAGGTGCATTTCTGTACATATCAAAGGAATATCTATAAGCCCAATAAGCCAAAAGGCTTGCCCTGCCGCCAACTTCATTTTTTGGTAAATTTACACGCAAATTATCAGGGTTTTTGCCGACTTTGTCTAATATTGAAAGAACAAAAAAATCACGGAGTTCATCATCTTTTATCGGGCGGTCAAACAAAACCGCAGCGTTAAAAGTTTCCACAATATCTTCCCTAGTCAATACAAGACAGAGGGTTTTTAGTACCCCCTTGTTTGGCTTATCAAGTTTTAGGAGTGTTTCCAAAAAATTAGCCCTTGTTTTAGAAGAAAACTGAACATCATTTGCCAATGCTTCCTCATAAGTTTTTTTGAAGGTGACAGCATCACCGTCCCAAATTGCTTCCAGTAAATCTTTTTCATATTGGGAATATAAGGCAACTCGCATTACCTTTTCTCCTAAATTCTTTTTAAATCCTCTATTTTTTAATTCTTGTGCAAAGATATGTGACGGCAATAAACTGCCAAGCAAAAAGATAAACACTAAAATTATATTCTTCATACTGCTCTCCTATAATAACTATAGTTTACGACAAAAGGGAAATATTGTCAAGCAACGTTTTATTAAGTTGGAAATTTTTTTAAAAAAATGCTAAACTGAATTTTTAACGAGGAGGATCTTATTTATGAGGATGTTAGACTTAATTATTAAGAAGAGAAATAATTTACCCTTAACCCAAGAAGAACTAAATTTCATCGCCCAAGGTGCGGCTAAAGAAACTTTACCCGATTATCAATTATCTGCATTTTTAATGGCCTGTTTTTTGAATCCGTTATCTAAAAAAGAAACCGCCATGCTTACAAAAGCAATGGCACATTCCGGTGACCGCCTTGAATTTAAAAATATAAAAATGCCGACGGTTGATAAACATTCCACCGGTGGCGTTGGGGATGGTATTTCTTTGGCACTTGCACCGCTTGTTGCTTGTGCGGGTGTTGCTGTGCCGATGATGTCCGGCCGCGGTCTTGGGCATACAGGCGGAACTCTTGATAAACTTGAATCAATGAAAGGTTTTAAAGTGCGTGTAAAAACACCGAACATTTATAAACAAATGAAAGCACTCGGGCTTTGTATGTTTGGGCAAACCGCAGACCTTGCAGCTGCCGATAAAAAACTTTATGCCTTGCGTGATGCAACAGGTACCGTTGAAAACAGGCCTTTGATTACAGCAAGTATTTTGTCAAAAAAATATGCGGAAGGTGTTAAGTCATTGTTTATTGATGTTAAATACGGTTCCGGTGCATTTATGCAAAAATATAAAGATGCAAAAGAACTTGCCAAAACTTTAGTGGAAACAGCCAAAATGCTGGGCCTAAAATGTTGTGCACTTTTGACTGATATGGACACACCGCTTGGGCGCGCCGTCGGTAATGCAAACGAAATGCGCCAAAGCATAGAAATTTTAAAGGGCAATAAAAATATTGCGCCTGATTTTTATGAACTTTTGCTTGAAAGTGCCGCTTATATGCTTTTAATTTCCGGTAAAGAAAAGAATCTAGACAAAGCACATGCCACCGTAGAAAAGATTTTAGAGAGCGGTGCGGCTTTAAAGAAATTTAAAGAAATGCTTAAATGGCAAGGTGCAAACCCCGCAATTGCAGATAACCCCGGAAAGTATTTAAAAGATTCTAAACATTGCACATTAATTAAAGCAAATAAAACGGGTTTTATTACGCGTTTGACGGCAAGAACAGTCGGTGAAGCGGCAGTTTTGCTTGGTGCGGGCCGCGGTAAAATGGAAGATAAAATTGCCTTTGGCGCAGGTATTTGGCTTGATAAAAAACTCGGTGATAAAGTTAAAAAAGGCGATATTATTGCCCATATTTATGCCGACGATACAAAACGTTTGGCTGACGGTGTTGCATTGTTTAAACAGGCCTATGATATCGGTGCAAAGAAACCTAAACTCCGCCCACTTGTTGCTGAAGTTATAAAGTAATATTATTTAACTTTTGCTTTGCGTTGATAACCGACGGCAGATATTATTTTTGCCTTAAATATTTTGCCGGGGGTTACAGCTTTGTCAAAAGTTACAGTACCGTCAATATCGGGGGCATCTTTGTAGGTGCGGCCAAGTAGCGGAGTATCTGCAATAACTTCAATATTTTTGCCGATTAACTTTTTGTTTATTCCGTCAACAACACGGCTTTGCACCGCTTCAAGTTCAAGTGCACGGCGGCGTTTTGTACTTGCGGAAATTTGTTTTTTAAAATTGTAGGAACTTGCCCCCCTCTCCCTAAAATATTCAAAGACGGCCACGTTTTCAAATTTAAAATCACGTACAAAATTTTTAAGTTCTTCAAATTGTTCTTCCGTTTCGCCCGGGAAGCCGACAATAAAGTTTGTGCGTATAGCAATATCTTTTACAGTTTCGCGGAGCATAGCCAAAACTTCTTTTATTTGCTCCGGTCCGCAGTGGCGGTTCATTGCCCTTAAAATCGGTGCGGAAATATGCTGGAGCGGCAAATCAAGGTACGGGTAAATCTTTTCTTCCCCTGCCATAATTTTTGCAAGTTCTTTCGTTACGCGGTGCGGGTAAGCATACATTATTCTAAAACGCTCAAGCCCTTTGATTTTGACAAGTTTTTTTAGCAGTTTTTCAAGTTGCGGTTTACCGTATAAATCTTGCCCGTAAGAGGTGGTGTCTTGCGCTATTAAACTGATTTCTTTTACGCCCGATTTTGCCATAATTTTTGCTTCTTCCAAAACTCCTTCAAGCGGTTTACTGCGGTAAATGCCGCGAATAAACGGAATAGTGCAATAAGAACAGCGGTTATTGCAACCGTCGGCAATTTTTAAATATGCGGTGTGCGGTAAAGTTAAACCCATTTTAAATTCCGGTGCATGTAAAGTTTTTGAAATTGACGGTAAAAGCGAACCTTTTTTACCCAAAATATTTTCAATATTATCTTGTGCTTTAATGGAAAAGGCAAGGTCAATTTTCGGGAATTTTTTTAGGACACTTTTACCGAGGCGTTCCACCATACAACCGGTAACAAAAACTTTTTTTATTTTACCGGCATTTTTAAGTTTTAGTGCATATTTAATATTTTCTTCCGCTTCTTTGACGGAACTTGCCAAAAAACCGCAAGTGTTTATCAAGACGGCATCGGCCTTATTTACATCAAAAACCAAATTATGCCCGTGGGCAAGAAGACGTGCGCAAAAGTCTTCGGAATCCGTTAAATTTTTTGGGCAACCTAGGCTGATTAAAAAGAAATTCATTTCTCCTCCGTTAATGCGGTATTTAGAAGTTCAAGCAAAGCCTTATTTTGTTTGTCTTTAGAACCAAACGGAACAATTTTTGAGCCGCTTGTATTGCTTACTTTTACGTAGCCGTCTTTCATGTTAAAAACAGTATGTGCTTGATTGTCAAAAATACTTCTGCCAAACATTCCGCGCGGTATATCAAGCCCGGCAAGGCCCAAAACCGTGGGGGCAATATCTTGTTGGGATTTAAACAAATCGCCTGAAATTTTTTCTTCAATCGGTTTTTTAGAGATAAATATTATCGGTACTTCATTAAACATAGGGCGTGCGCCTTTATATATTCCCCCTCCTTCAAGATTTGCAAAGAACGGATGGTCCGCGGTAATAATTAAAAGGGTATCTTCGTCAAGTAAATTTTCATCTTGCAAATTTTTTAAAAAATGCCCCAAATCTTCATTATGCCTTGCAAAAGCACGCGGCATAGTGGGTTTTTTATAAATGGCCTCAATTTTGGGGTTTATATCGGTAATTTCCGGATATTCTTGGTCTAAATAATCGGTGCGGCCGGTTGGAACATGGGTGTCAACATTTAAGATGTCAATAAATATCTTTTCGTCGTTTTTATGTTGTTTAAGATATTCTACAACGAAGTCAAAAAGTTTGCGGTCCGTTAAACCCCACCAAGCAACGGATGCGGCATATTTAGGGTCCCTTTCAAAAGTGGCGGCACCGTAAATTTCCTGAAAACCGGCTTTTTTGAAGGTTATATGTTCGTTCATATATTCTTCATTGGCACCGCGGATAAAAACCGTTTTAAAACCGTTATCGCGTAAAATTTTGACAAAAGATAACGGGTATCCGTTTTTAAAAGAAAGTTCCGCATTAGGATGGCCTGAAAATATTACACTTAAACCGTATAAAGTGGAAAGTGTTACCGGCTTTAAAGAGGCATAAGGGTAAAAATATAAAAGCCCGTCATAAATTGAACTTGCCTCAGGCGGAATATTTGGGTTGAAAGTAGAAATAAATTTATTTGAAAGGGCCTCTGTTGTAAGCAAAATAATTTTTTTGTAAGTATTTTTATTCTTGAAATTTGTCGGTGTAAATAAATTATATTCCTGTGCAAGTTCTTCAAGTTCGGGCGGAAGTTGTTGCACAATTTGATAACTCGGTTTATTTGTAACAATATCTTTGACAAGATTGATAACAGGTGTATCCATTAAAAGATTTGTATAAAATGCCTTTTCCGTAGAGATATATTTTAATGGACTTATGCAGGAAATTAAAAGCAAAAGTACCGCCGTTACGGCAAGTTTTTTTGTGCTTTGTTTAAAACTTGTCTTAACCCACAATTTTTTAATAGCGAAATAAGGCAAAGAATACAAAATTGCAAAAATAGTTAAAAGGCGGATGTCTGTCATAAATTTATAATTTGCGCCGCCCAAAGTCATTAAATATTTTGAAACAAAACGCTCTTTAAAATAAATTAAAATGGCAAGGTCCGCACAAAGGGTAATGTAGTATAAGAATATGGCTATTGCCAAAATCCAAGCCCTTTTTAAACCAAGGAAGTGTAAAAAGTAGAAGATAACCGCCAAAGTTAAAAACTCGCAAACAAATTTGATTACAAGGCCAAGTGTTAAAGAAAGCCCCCCAAGTGCATTAAATTGATTTAAACCGACCAAAAACATGGCAAGGCCCGGTAAAGCCAAGACGGTAAAAAGCGGAATATCCTGTTTTAAAGGTAATAAATATTTCTTTAAAAAATCTTTCATAATTAGTATAACCTCTCAAAAAATGCTAAAATAATTATACCTTTTTAGGAGCATATTTGCTTTTAAAAAATTTAAATTTATGTGTGAAAGAAGGAAATTAATATGGAAAATATAGACTTAAATAAAAAAAGACATAGCGCATCGCATATCTTAGCGGCAGCAGTACAGGAACTTTTCCCTGATACAAAATTTGGCATCGGCCCTGCCATTGAAAACGGCTTTTATTATGACCTTTACACAACACATAAATTTACACCGGAAGATTTAAAAACTTTAGAAGATAAAATGAAGGAAATTTGCAAAGCAAAACACCCTTTTGTTTGCAAATCAATTTCCAAACAGGATGCTTTAAAATATTTTAAAGACCGCGGTGAAGTCTTTAAAACCGAACTTATTGAAGAACTTGAAGACGGCCAAATTACCACTTATACCGTAGGTAATTTTACCGATTTATGCCGTGGCCCGCATGTGGAACACAGCGGCCAGGTAAACAGTTTTAAACTTACCCATATTGCCGGTGCATATTGGCGCGGTGATGAAAAACGCCCCCAAATGCAACGCATTTACGGCCTTTGCTTTAACGATAAAGAGGAACTTAAAAATTATATCCATCAGCAAGAAGAAGCCGCAAAACGCGACCACCGCAAACTCGGCGTAGAACAAAAACTTTTTACTATTACGGAAGATGTCGGCCCGGGGTTAGTGTTATGGCAACCGCGCGGCGGTATGCTCCGCAAAATTTTGGAAGATTGGATAAGAAATGAAAATTTGGCCCGCGGTTATGATATGGTTTATACCCCCCATATTGCACATTTGCATTTGTGGGAAAAATCAGGCCACGCAAATTTTTACAGCGAAAATATGTTTAAACCTATTGAGGTTGACGGGCAAAAATATCAGTTAAAACCAATGAACTGCCCTTTCCATATTGCAATTTATAATGCACAACTCAGAAGTTACCGCGATTTGCCTTTACGCCTTAGCGAACTCGGTACAGTTTACCGCTATGAACGCTCCGGCG
>JBGVBB010000121.1:0-1535 GCA_045225155.1 Elusimicrobiaceae bacterium | reverse complement strand
TGTAAAAATGTCAAACCGCGTAAAATATTATCAGAAAAAATGACAAAAATTACCATAAAGTACTTGCAAAAATGTCAAAAACATTGTAGTATAGATTCAAGGAGAAAAAATGCTTGTCAGAAAAATAGAAGAAAACATAATAGATTGGATAGAAAACGGTAAAAAAGCACTTTTAATCGAGGGCGCAAGACAAGTCGGAAAGACTTATATTATTCGTAAGTGTTTAGAAGAAAAACAAAAGGATTACGTTGAATTCAATCTTATAGAACAACCTGAAATTGTTTCGTTGTTGAATCGTGTTGCAACTGTCGATGATTTAATAACAAATCTTTCTTTATTTACGGATAAACAGTTTATAAAAGGCGAAACGATTATTTTTTTGGACGAAATCCAAGAGTATAAAGAGATAGTAACGAGAATAAAGTTTTTAGTGGATGAAGGGTCGTTCAGGTACGTTTTAAGCGGATCGCTTTTGGGAGTGGAGTTAAAAAACATAAAATCCGCGCCTGTGGGCTATCTTACAACTTATACTATGTATCCGCTGGATTTTGAAGAGTTTTTACAATTATACAATTTTACACCCTTGTTAAGAAACTCTTTGTTGAAGGCATTTAAAGATAAGAAACCCGTTGATGATGCGGTTCACAATAAAATGATGCGTATTTTCAATACTTATCTTATCGTCGGGGGAATGCCGGCGGCTGTTAATATATTCAGGGAAACGAGAAATCTCGAAGACGTAGTCAAAGAACATCAAGATATTGTCGAGCAGTATAAAAAAGATTTTACCAAATACGAACAAGAAGAAAAGAAGATATATTTAACGAAGATATATGATTTAATTCCTTCATTGTTAAACGATAAAAACAAGAGATTTAATTTTGCGGATTTGCAAAAAGGGTTGCGCTTTGAGAGAAGCGAAGAAAACTTTTTATGGCTTTCAAATGCAGGCGTGGCTTTACCTGTATATAACGTTACAGAACCTAAAATGCCGTTAAAAGCAAATGAAAAAAGTAGTCTGTTCAAATTGTTTTTAGCGGATGTCGGAATGCTTACGACAATGTATGGAAAGATGGTTAAAATTAAAATTCTAAACGAAGATAAATCTATAAATTACGGTGCGATTTACGAAAATGCCGTTGCGCAAGAATTACGTGCACACGGATACGAATTGTATTACTATAACAGCAAAAAATTCGGAGAATTGGATTTTATCATAGAGTATTCGCAAAACGTTTTGCCGATAGAAGTTAAGAGTGGGAAAGATTATACCAGACACTCTGCACTTAATAACGTTATTGACGTAAAAGATTACGGAATATCACAAGCGATTGTGTTTTCAAATTATAATACGCAGGTCAAGGATAGAATAACTTATTATCCGATTTATATGACGATGTTTTTAAATGATAATGATTTTAAATTGCCCAAAATTGATATAGAAAGTTTTTAACTTTTGGGGACTAATTGGGGACTGAAAAGTTAAAATCGTTAGTATTTTACAGGGTTTTTTAAATTTGTTTTTTTGGTTCAAG
>JBGVBB010000120.1:0-8564 GCA_045225155.1 Elusimicrobiaceae bacterium | reverse complement strand
ACTTTCCGCTTATTTAAACGGTGTTGCAAAATTGCACGGTAAAGTTTCCCGCGAAATGTGGCATAAAGTTTGGCCTAACTTAAATGTAAACGAAGTACCTATAACAAGCATAACAAACGGTGTACACTCGGCAAGTTGGGTAAGCCATGAGCATAATGATTTATACAAAAAATATTTGGGTAATACCACAAACCCATTAGATAATTTTGACCAAAATGTTTGGAATAAAGCATATGATATTCCTGCTGATGAACTTTGGAATACACATAACATACGTAAAGATAAACTCATTAAACATATCCGCGCAAAAGCAGTACGCCAAGCACACCGCATGGCAGCAAGTTTGCAAACAGTAAAACTAGCGGAAAATGTTTTGGAAGAAGGTGTTTTGACTATCGGTTTTGCACGCCGTTTTGCCACTTATAAACGTGCGACATTGCTTTTTAAAGATCCTGAAAGATTAGCAAAAATCGTTAATAATCCAAACAGGCCGGTTCAGTTTGTTTTCGCCGGTAAAGCACACCCTGCAGACAGTGCAGGTAAAGAATTTATCAAAAAAATATTTACCTATATGCTTGACCCGAGATTTAAAGGTAAAATCGTTTTTGCCGAAGATTATAACATGAACCTTGCCCGTTATATGGTTCAAGGTGTTGATGTTTGGTTAAATAACCCGATTAGGCCTATGGAAGCATCCGGCACAAGCGGTATGAAAGCCGCTTTAAACGGTGCTTTGGCCTTATCAATCCTTGACGGATGGTGGGATGAAGTCGGCCCCTGTGATTTCAGTTGGTCAATCACCGGTTCGGACACTTATAAAGATGATAATGAACGCGATGAAGTGGAAAGCCAAGCACTTTATAACTTGCTTGAACATGAAGTTATCCCGACATATTATGACAGAGATGCCGACGGCTTACCGCAAAAATGGATCAAAAAGATGAAAGATTCCATTTCAAAAATAGTACCTTTCTTTAACACACACCGCATGGTGCAAGAATATTATGACAAATTCTACACCAAAGCCCATTATTACGGAAGTATGTTAAACACCACAGGCCGCACCGCGGAAGTTGCCAAATGGCGCAAACAAATTGCGGATAATTGGCCGCAAGTATCAATTACAGATACAACAGGTCAAATTGACGGTGAAGTATTAGTCGGTCAAAAAATAAAAATTAAGGCTGATGTTACTTTAGGTTCTTTAAAACCGCAAGATGTTGTGGTGCAACTGCAAGTCGGTACACGCGGTATGGGCGGTGCTTTTGAAAGTTCAAAAGATATGGCAATGAATTTTGTAAAACAGGAAAACGGCATATATAAATATGAACTTGAATTAAAGCTTGAAACAAGCGGCCGTCAAGATTATGTTTTAAGAATTTTGCCTTTCAACGCAAATGTGCCCCATCCGTTTACTCCGCTTTTTGTACGTTGGGAAATTTAGTAATTTACAGGAAGGTGCGTTTTGAATATTGTTCTTATTAACCCGGAAATTCCGTTTAATACGGGCAATGTCGGCCGCACTTGCGTGGCAACAAATACTCATTTATTCCTTGTCGGCAAACTCGGATTTAAGATTTCCGACAAGGAAATACGCCGCAGTGGCCTTGATTATTGGCCCAAATTAAAATATACCGTTATACCTACTTGCGATGAATTTTTTGACAGTTTACCTAAAAATGCACGTTTGTTTTTCTTCTCCACAAAAGGCAAAAAATGTTTTTGGGATGCTAAATTTGAAAAAGATGATTATTTAATTTTCGGTTCGGAATCTTGTGGGTTTCCGCGTGATTTTTACACAAAGTATGCCGACAGATTATACACTATCCCAATGCCGGGGGAAGTACGTTCCCTAAACCTTTCTACCTCAGCCGCGATTTGTTTATATGAAGCCTTAAGGCAAACAAGGAAATAATGAACCCAAAAATTATTTTGTTAATTTTATTTTTAATAAACCTGTTCAATTATATTGATAGGCAAGTGCTTTTTGCCGTCTTTCCGTTACTTGCAAAAGATTTAAATTTAAACGATGCGCAACTTGGATTACTAGGCTCTGTTTTTATGATTGTCTACACCTTAACCGCACCTGTTATTGCATATTTTGCCGATAAATCCCCCCGTCAAATTTGGGTTTCCGTTTGCGCTGTTTTATGGAGCGGTGCAACAGCATTAACAGGTATGGCAAAAAACTTTTTTCATATTGCCATGGCACGCAGTTTTATAGGCATTGGCGAGGCCGGGTTTACAAGTGTTTCCCCCTCCCTTGCGGCGGAAGGTTTTGACAAAACTGTCCGCGCACGCATACTTGCGATTTTAGGGCTTGCTTTACCGCTTGGCAGCGCACTCGGTTATTTACTTGGAGGGTTAATAGGCCAACATTACGGTTGGCGTATGGCTTTCTACATTTTGGCAATCCCGGGTTTTTTACTTGCTGTTTGGGCTTTTGTCTATATTAAAGATAAACGGAAAACACAAGACAAAAACGAAATAAAAATCTCAAATTACTTACAATTTTTTAAAAGCAAAAGTTTTGTTTATGTATGCCTTGCCGAAGCAATGGCAACTTTTACACTAGGCGGCCTTGCTGCGTGGATGCCCACATATTTCCACAGATATTATGGTTTTTCCGTAGCGGAGGCAGGTACAAAATTCGGCATAATGATAATCATCGCCGGCCTAATAGGTACTTTGGGTGGCGGTATGCTGGCTGACTTTTTGATTAAGAAGACAAAACGTGCTTATTTTTACACAACTTTATTAGGTTATATGATGGCTTTGCCATTTGGGCTTTTAGGCCTTTTATGTGAAAATCAAACACTTGCCTTGCTTTGTTTTGGCATAGCGATGAGTTTTGTTTTCATGCAAACAAGTTTAAATGCGGCAATTATAAGCATAACTTCCTTAAAAATAAGGTCTATGGCTTTTGCCTTCCATATTTTTATTATACACGCCTTGGGGGATGCACTTTCCCCTATGACAATCGGCAAAATTTCCCAGGCATTTGACTTACAGTTGGCTGTTTTTATAGCCATAGTTTTTTTAATACCGGCAATAGTTTTTTGCTACTTTGCCGGCCGCACCTTTAAAGGCCAAGAATTATAAAAAATATGTTAAAATTGTTTTATGGGTGTTACGGAATCTAAAGAAAATTATTTGGAAATCATACACATTTTGTCTAAAGAGCAAAAAGAGGTGCATGCCATTGATATAGCAAATTACCTCGGTTTTGCCAGGGCAAGTGTGAGTATTGCCTTAAAAGCATTAAGAGATGAAAAGTATATCGCCGTAGATGATAATTTACACATTACCTTAACAAAAAAAGGCAAGGCAGTCGCAAAAAAAGTTTACGACAAACACCAAACCCTTTCCACCTGGTTTATGTTTATGGGTGTAGACGAGAAAACCGCCCTCAAAGATGCTTGCAAGATTGAGCATATAATATCGGAAAAGACCTTTCAAGCCATTAAAAAATTCCTAAAGAAGTAGATTAACCCCTACTGCAAATTAAAAAACCAAAGACTTTAAGACTAATAAAAAGGTATAATATATAAGTATGATAAACGAAAAATTACCCCCACAAGCATTAGACGCCGAAATGGCACTCCTCGGCTCCATGATGATAGAGCAAGATGCCCTTGAGCGCGCTGTCGGCATAGTCAGTGCAGAACATTTTTATAAAACCGCACATCAAAAAATATTTACGGCAATGAAAACTTTAGCAGATAAAGACCAAGCGGTTGACCTTATTACAGTAACGGAAGAACTTAAACGCCTTGGCTTTTTGGCCGAAGTCGGCGGGGAAAGATATTTGGCGGAACTTATGTCAAAAGTTTCCACCGCGGCACATGTGGAACATTATGCAAAAATCGTTTATGATACGGCTTTAGTTCGTGAACTTATCAAAATTTCCACTTCCACCGTTGAAAGTTGCTATAAAGATACAGAACAGGAACCAAGTGATTTAATTGACGAAGCACAAAGCAAACTTTTCACTTTGAACCAAAAACAGGTTAAACAGGGGCTTGTTTCCACAAAAGATATGTCCCAAGAAGCAATGGAACAAATTGAAAAACTTATCGTCAATAAAGACCCCATCAAAGGTGTTCCAACCGGTTTTACGGAATTTGATACAATGACAGGCGGTTTAAGAAAAGGCGACCTTATCATCCTTGCGGCACGCCCTTCACAAGGTAAAACCGCAATGGCTTTAAATATTATCCAAAATGCACTTGATAAAGGCTTTCCTGTTGCAATGTTCTCTTTAGAAATGGGGCGCTTTCAAATTTACCAAAGGATGGTTTGCACCGCCGCACAGGTTAGTTTACACAATGTAAGCACGGGTGTTTTCCAAAAATCAAGGTGGCGCGAACTTTCAACAAAAATTCAAAAACTCGGCGAACAACCGCTTTTTATTGATGATACACCGGCCGTAACTATTACGGAAATCCGCATGCGCGCACGCCGCTTGGCACGCGAACTGCAAAAAGCCGGCAAAGAACTTGGGCTTATAGTTATTGACTATATCGGCCTTATCCGTAGCGGCAAGACTAAAGTGGAATCACGCCAGCAGGAAGTTTCCGAAATTTCAAGAATGTTAAAAGAACTTGCAAGAACAATGAATGTCCCCGTTCTTGCACTTTCCCAACTTAACAGAAATACCGAAAAGGGCCGTGCAGATAACCGCCCGCAACTTTCGGACTTAAGGGAATCAGGCTCTATTGAACAAGATGCGGACGTCGTCGCTTTAATACACCGTGAAGGTTATTATAAATGGAATGACGAATCTTTAAGAAATAAAGCAAATTTAATCTTAGCAAAACAACGTAACGGCCCGGTCGGTACCATTGACCTTAATTGGTATAGCGAATATACTTTGTTTACCAATCCGGCTCTTGTCACTGATGAAGAAGCCGCCGTGGCTATGGCAGCCCCCGGCGATATACCGCTATGATGATACCAATCCTTCGCCCTACAATTGCGGAAATTAATTTAAATGCTTTGAAGAATAATCTTTTAAAAGCTAAAAATTTAATTACCCAAAGAGCGCAAGGTAATACAAAAATCTTACTTTTGGTAAAAGCAAATGCTTACGGGCATGATGCTGTGCTTGTTTCCAAATATGTGCAAGATAATAAACTTGTAGATTTTTTGGGTGCTGCATCAATAGAAGAAGGCATGGTACTACGCAAAAGAGGGATAACTTTACCTATTTTAGTGCTTGGCAGTATTTGGCCTTTTGAGTGCTTTGAATACGCAATAAAAAACCAATTATCTGTAGCCGTCGCAAGTGTTAGGGCAGCAAAATTTTTGGCTGAACTTTCCGCCAAATTAAAACTTAAAGCCTATGCCCATGTCAAACAAGAAACAGGCATGAACCGCATTGGGTCACGCAAGCCGGCTGCAATAGAAATACTAAAAATTTTAAATGCCGCGCCTTATGTGGAAGTGCAAGGAACTTTCAGCCACTTTGCAAAAGCAGATGATGCGGAATATTCCAAACAACAATTTACTTATTTTACCGAACTTCTAGAAGAAACAAAAGCCCAAAATCTAAATACGGGTATTAGGCATTTATCCGCTTCACAAGCATTTTTGAACTTCCCTAAAGCACAATTTGATATGGTACGCCTAGGCCACCTTGCTTATGGTTTGGAGCCTGGCTTTGAGCCGGTACTCTCTTTAAAATCAAAAGTCGTATTTATAAAAGATATCAGGGAAAATGTTTCTGTCGGTTACCAAAGAACATTTATTACCAAAAGGCCTTCAAAAATTGCTACCATACCTATAGGGTATGGGGACGGTTATCCACGGGCTTTATCAAATAAAACCGAAGTAGAAATTTTAGGTAAACGTTGCCCGCAGGTTGGCAATATCACTATGGATATGATGATGGTTGATATTACCGAACTCGGCGATATTAAAATCGGCACAGAAGTAACATTAATAGGCAAAAATTTGCCTGCTTTGGAACTTGCCGAAAAATGCGGAACTATTGACTATGAAATATTAACATCTATTGCACGCCGTGTTCCGCGTATAGGGGTATAAATGTTTAAAAAAACGGGGAAATTTTTAATTTTTTTCTTTACTCAATTCGGCCAAGCAACCGAAATGATTAAAGATGCCGCTTTTTGGTTTGTTAAAACCCCCCTTGAAGTTAACCAAACCCTGCAACAAATAGTTAAAATCGGTATTGAAAGTGTGCCTGTTATTTTGATGACGGGTTTGTTTGTCGGTATGGTGCTTGCTTTACAGGCAGGGAATACCATGCAAAGTATTTTAAGCGAACCTTTATATATCGGTTTGCTTGTTAGTTTTTCATTAGTGCGTGAACTTGGGCCTGTGCTTACCGCCTTTGTGCTTTCAGGCCGCGCAGGTGCTGCGGTTACGGCGGAAATCGGCACTATGAAAGTTACCGAACAAATTGATGCTTTAAGCACACTCGGAACAAATGCAATAAGATATTTAGTTATTCCGCGTTTAATTGCTTTTACAATTTCAATACCGATACTTACAATATTTTCAAATATAATGGGTATTTTAGGCGGATATATAGTCAGCGTTGAAGGTTTAGGAGTACCATCAAGTACATATATAGGCGATATTACCACATATTTAGGTGTAGATGATTTAATGCACGGCCTTATAAAAGCAACTGTTTTTGCTTTTACTATCGGCGTAATTTGTTGTTACAAAGGGCTTAATACAAGGGGCGGTGCGGAAGGCGTTGGTAAAGCAACTACGGGTGCTGTGGTCGTCAGCATGGTAATGATTTTGGTTATTGACTACTTCTTAACAGCGATTTTACACGCATTCGGGGTATAGTATGATTAAGATAGAAAACTTACAAAAACATTTTGGCCCGAAACATATTTTAAACGGCGTTAATTTGGAATTTAAAGACGGCGAAGTTACAACTATCATCGGCGGTTCCGGCACAGGCAAAAGCACTTTAATTAAATGTATAGTTCGCTTACTTGAACCGGACGGCGGTAAAATTATTGTTGACGGTAAAGATATTACACATATAAACAATGAATTTCAGTTGGCAAAAGTACGTAAAAACTTCGGTTATTTGTTCCAAGAAGGTGCTTTATTCGACTCTTTAACCGTTGGGGAAAATGTAACATTTGGTTTAAAATATTTAACAGATACCCCAAAAAGCGAATATGCAAAAATCGCAAAAGAAAAACTTGCACTTGTAGGTTTAAAAGATATTGAAAATTTAAGACCTTCGGAACTTTCCGGCGGTATGAAAAAGCGCGTATCTTTAGCACGTGTTTTGGCAACAAACCCAAAAGTAATTTTATATGATGAGCCGACCAGCGGGCTTGACCCGATAATGTCGGAAATCATAAGCCAACTTATTTTAGATTTAAAGAAGAAATTAGGGGTAACATCCATAGTTATCACACATGACATGAAAAGTGCCTTTGAAATTTCAGACACTCTTGCCATGCTTTATGAGGGTAAAGTTCAACTTGCCGCACCTAAAGATGAATTTAAAAGAACACAAAACCCTTATGTTAAACAATTTATTGAGGGGTCGGCTAATGGGCCGATACAGATGAAAATCTCAAATTAAAGAGGTATTTATGAGTACAGAAACAAAAGTCGGTTTATTTACTTTTATAGGTTTGGCATTGCTGGGGCTTTGTATTTTTGCCTTGGGCAGTTTTTCCATAACAAAAGGTTATGACATTACCGTACATTTTACGGATGTTTCCGGATTGCCTGCCAAATCAAATGTCCGCTTAAACGGGGTTGAAGTGGGTAAAGTAAAAGAACTTAAAATTGAAGGCAGTGAAATTTTAGCCCTTCTTAAAATTAATGAAGGCGTAATTATTTATAAAAATTCAAAATTCGCAATAGCGGCAACAAGTTTGATAGGTACAAATTATTTGCAAATTGAACAAGGCAACCCAAGCAGCGGCATTTTGGAACCGGGTTCACATGTAATTGGTATGAGTTTACCGTCAATTACCAATATGATAACCGATGCCTTAAATTCCATACAAAACTTAACAACAGGCATAAATGATAACGGTAAATTTGCAGAAGACTTAAATGCTACACTTGAAAATTTGCGTAATCTTTCCGGTAATTTAAATGATTTAATTTTCTCCCTTAGGCCTTATTTAACGAAATCTATGACGGAAGTCAGCGAACTTACAAAAGCATCAAATGCTGTTATGCAAGATTTACAGTCGGGCAAAGGTTTATTCCCTGCATTAGTTTCAGATGAAAAGATGAAACAGGATGTAGAACAAACTTTGGCAAATATTAAGCAAGTTTCAGATGATGCAAAAACATTTATTGGCAAAATGGCTAAGTTTAGAATCTTCTGGTTATTTGATACTTATTATCAACCGGACGGCGGGCTTAGTAATTCAGATTTATTTGTAAAATTTGTTCCGAGTAACGGTTATACTTATTACAGTGCCGGTGTGGCCAACTTGGGCAATAAAGATAATATGCCTAAAAATGATAAAGACTTTAGGGATTATAATCAAATTGATGCACGCCTCGGTGTTTATAACGAATGGGGCGATTTGGCTGTGGGT
>JBGVBB010000119.1:0-3679 GCA_045225155.1 Elusimicrobiaceae bacterium | reverse complement strand
TTTGAAAGTTCTTCTAAAGCTTTTTGAGTGTCCCCTGACAGAAACAATTTATTTCCTTCTTTTAGGTTTTGGGGCATTTGGTAAGAGAGGACTGTTTTTGTCAATATTTCCTCATTTAATTTTATATCGGGCAAGCGGTTTACGGTAATGGCTTGCACTTGGTCCCTTTCCCCAAAGGCAGACAATGGCGTATTTTGTTTTTCTTCATCTGTTTGGGCATTAACTTGAAGGGCAGTGTTCCCGTTTAATGCCTCATTTAAAGACTGTGCCGCTAGTGGCGCAGAAAGTAAAAATATTAATAAAAATCTAATTATTCTCATACTTAAATTATAGCAAACAAAGGGCAAATATATTATAATAATTTATATACGGTGGTTTTATGCAAAAAAATATTGAAGCACTTTTGGCTTATGCTGTTAAAAATAATTTGATTAAACAAGCAGATAAATTTTGGGCAAAAAATGCTGTTTATTCTTTGCTTGATATTGACGGCAGTTGCACGGATATTTTGCCTAACCCAAAAGGTAAAAAACTTACCGAAATTCTAAATAATTTATCAACTTATGCCGTAAAAAAAGGTTTACTTAAAGAGAATACCGCAAGTTACATCGATAATTTTGAAATAGCCCTAATGGGTATTTTTGCCGCACGCCCCAGTGAAGTAAAGGCTAAATTTTTTGCAGATAAACAAAAGAACTCCAAATCGGCAACAGATAATTTTTACAGATATTCCAAAGCCTTAAATTATATTAGAACGGAGCAAATTGCAAAAAATATTTCCTGGAAAGTACCGACGAAATATGGGAATGTGGGCTTAACAATAAATCTTGCTAAACCTGAAAAAGATCCCAAAGAAATTGCACTTTTGGGTAAACAACCGCTTAAAGAAAATGCTTATCCAAAATGCGTGCTTTGTGCTGAAAACGTAGGTTATTCCGGCCGCCTTGGTTACAGCGCACGCCAAAATTTACGTGTGATTCCTCTTAAACTTGGGGGGGAAAATTGGTTTTTTCAATATTCACCGTACTCTTATTACAGTGAACACAGTATCGTTGTTACCGCTGAACATAAACCGATGAAAATTACTGCAAAAACATTTGTAAACTTGCTTGATTTTTTGACGGAGTTTCCACATTATTTTATCGGTTCCAATGCAGATTTGGGGCTTGTGGGCGGAAGTATTTTAAATCACGATCATTATCAGGCCGGTCGTTATACTTTTGCGTTGGATAATGCCAAAACAAATTTGAAATTTAGTTTACCTAAATTCAAGCAAGTTGAATTTTATTGGCTTAAATGGCCGGTTACGGTTTTGCGTGTGCGCGGACCTAAAAAACAGGTTGCTTTGGCTTGTGCGCATATTTTAAAAACTTGGCAGAAATATGACGACAAAACTGCCGGTATTTTACACGCGACGGGTAAAGATTTACACAGTACAATTACGCCTATTGCACGTTACAAAAAGGGCAAATATGAAATTGATTTGGCCCTGCGTAATAATCGCACTGATAGTGCCCATCCTTACGGTATTTTTAATACACCTGAAAAATACCATAATATTAAGCGAGAAAACATGGGGCTTATTGAAGTTTTGGGGCTTGCGGTACTCCCTGGCCGCCTTAAAAAACAGATAGCAGATATTGCCGAAATAATCAGTAAAAACAAAATTGAAAATATTAAAAAAGACCAAAATTTGGAACTGCATTATGCTTGGGTTAAAGAAATTTGTGCCGATAAGAAATTTAAAAATTTAGCGGAAGCGGAAAAATTTTTACGCACACAAATAGGTTACACTTTTATAGCATCTTTAGAGGGTTGCGGAGTTTTTAAACAAAACGAAACCGGAAAACAAAATTTACTGAAATTTATTGCTAAATTGGGCTGGAAAGTTATTTAATTGTTTTTGCAAATAAAAAACCGGGTGCTTGCTTTTTGCAAAACACCCGGTTTTTAAATTAAGCCATAATTTATGGTACAGCATCCATTACTTTTTTTAGTTCTTCTTCGCTTTTACCGCGGACTTCAATAGTTTTTTCCTTCCCGTTGTTTCCTTTTATTATATTGATACCGCTTGGGGGAACATCAAAAAAATCAACTAAAAAGTCTTTAATAATGTCATTAGCTTCGGTTGATATTTTTAAAGTTCTAACTTTCATGCGAAGCACGCTGCCGATACGGCTGACAATAGCGTTTTCCCCTTTAGTTGAAATTGCCCTTACTTTAATTATCATTTACTCCTCCGAATTTTCAAAAATCTTGCTGCCTATCCGTATTAAATTACTGCCGGATTTAATGGCTATTTTATAGTCCTCGCTCATGCCTAAGGATAAAATATCTGAGGGCTTAAAATATTTATCAAATAACTTTTTTACCGCTAAAAATTTTTGCTCTATAATATCTTCACTTGCTTGTGGGGCAATAGCCATAAGGCCTTTTAGTTTAATATTCGGGCATGTGTTTAAAACAGTTTCAATTAAAGCGCCTGCCCCTTGTAAACTTACACCGCCTTGGGTGTCCTTGTCCGTTAACTTCACTTGCAGCAAACAATTTGCAATTTTATTTTGTTCTTTTGCCTTTGCGTTTACAAATTGCGCTAAAGTTTGGCTGTCAAGCGAACAAATCAAGTCAAAATACTCTAAAACTTTTGCCGCCTTATTTTTTTGCAAGCGGCCGATAAAAAATTTTTTAACTTTATAGGGTTTTAACTCCGCACTTTGCCACTTTTTCAAACTGTCTTGCAAACGGGATTCGGCAACATAATTTATACTTTTATCCGTCAGCAAATTTGCTATTTGAGGAACAGTGGCATATTTTACAACAGGCAAAATTTTGACCTCTTTTGGGTTTCTCCCATAGGAGAGGCAAATTTCCGCAACTTCTTTAACTAGGACTTGATAAGCGAGGGCAGGTTGTAAAAGTGCTTGCATAAGACCTCTATATATGCTATTATACCATATTTTGCGGCGTCTTTTCGGCTAATTTTTGCTTTTTCGTCGGCTCGGATACTTCCGCCCTGCGGGCGTGTTAACACTGTATACCTCGCCTAGATAAAAGCAAAAATTAGCACGAAAATACTTGCAAAACCTTATTTATCTCGTCGTCAAAGAAAAATTTAAATTCTCTCCAAAATATTTGCTAGGTTTGTGTGTACGATTTGACTTCGTTTTATAAGAGAAACAAAGATTATCACGAAAATACTTGTAAATGTTTAAAATTAAAAACCCCGGGTTTTTGCCCGGGGTTTTCCATATAATCAAAGAAACAAACTAAATTGTCATTATTTCTTTTTCTTTTTCTTCTACAACTTTGACGATTAACGCAATTGCTTCATCCGTTGCTTTTTGGATGTCTGTTTCAAAGCGTTTCAAATCATCTTCGGTAACTTCGCCTGATTTTTGCGCTTTTTTAAGTTTTTCCAAAACATCGCGGCGTTCGTTTCTGACGGCAACTTTATAGTCTTCACTCATTTTTGAAACGGTTTTGCTTAATGTTTTGCGCCTGTCTTCCGTCATAGGGGGGAAGATAATGCGTATAACTTTGCCGGTTGTTGTCGGTGCTGCACCGAGGTCCGCTTGGCTTAAGGCCTTTTCAATATCTTTAACGGCACCTGCGTCCCAAGGTTGAATTTCAAGCGTTCTTGCGTCGGAAACATTAATTACCGCCATTTGTTTAAGCGGGG
>JBGVBB010000118.1:0-1798 GCA_045225155.1 Elusimicrobiaceae bacterium | reverse complement strand
CCTAAAGAAACAAAATTTTTTGATTTATTTGACCGCCAAATTGACAATGTAGTAAAAGGTGCAAAACTGTTTAGGGAAATTATAGAAAAACCGGCCGTTACCGCAGATAATATTGACAAAATGCATGCTATTGAACACGACGGGGATGAAGTCAGCCACCGTATTATTGATAAACTTAATGAAAGTTTTATCACCCCCTTTGACCGCGAAGATATGTTGGACCTTTCCAATTCTACCGATAATATTATTGATGCTATTTACATGATTACCAAACGTTACTATATTTATAAACTTTTAACCCCCGGCGAATATAGTCATAAATTTGCCGATTTAATTGAACAATCTGTTCTGGCTCTTCAAAAAGTCGTGCACGGCCTTAAACACAGAAAACACTCAAAAGAAGTTATGGAACAATGTGTTGAAATTAACCGTCTTGAAAATATGGCAGATATTTTGCGTGATGAAGCCATTTCCACCCTTTTAAATGATGAAAACGCAAACCCGATTGTCGTCATAAAAAAGAAAGAAATGTATGAAACTTGCGAAAATGTTACAGATTTGTGCGAGCATACCGCAAATATTGTTGAATCAATTTTGGTAAAAAATAATTAATTATGATTTCAATAATTTTACTCATCGCTTTAGCATTAGTTTTTGATTATCTTAACGGTTTCCATGATGCGGCAAATTCCGTTTCTACCGTTATTTCCACACGTGTTTTAAGCCCGCGCGTGGCGGTGTGGTCGGCTGCGTTTTTTAACGTTATTGCATTTTTGTTTTTTGAAATGCATATTGCCAAAACCATCGGCGGCGGTATTATTGATATAAGTATCGTTGATAACGGTGTTATTTTTGCAGCCTTGTTCGGTGCTTGCGGCTGGAATTTAATTACTTGGTTTTTTGGGTTGCCTTCAAGTTCTTCACACGCTTTGGTTGGCGGTTTAATCGGCGCAGGTGTTGCAAAAGCAGGTATTTCCGCTTTGGTGACTTCAGGCGTTTTAAAAGTTATTGCTTTTATTGTTATTGCACCGACGGTCGGTATGTTACTTAGTATTGCCGTTGCAAGTATAGTTTTTAGGATCGGTGCTTTCTTTAAATATAAAAAAGTTGATGCTTTTTTTAGAAAAGCGGAATTGTTTTCCGCGTCCGCATTTTGTTTGGGTTATTCCGGCAACGATGCACAAAAAACTATGGGTATAATAGGTATGATTTTATTCAGTACCATTGCCACAAACCCCGATGCAATTTTACCTATCGCAAAAGTGATAATGACGCATCATGAATATGAACAATTTATTGTACCTAATGCCGAACTTTTTATTCCGCAAAGTGTAAAAATTGCCTGTTACACCGCTATTGCTTTGGGTACACTTTCCGGCGGTTGGCGCATCATTAAAACCATGGGGCAAAAAATTACACGCCTTAAACCGATTGACGGCTTTTGTGCAGAGTCCGGTGCGGCGATGTCCTTATTCATTTCTTCAATACTCGGTATCCCTGTAAGTACCACACATGTTATAACGGGCGGTATCGTTGGTGTCGGTATGTTTAAACGCATGACGGCAGTTCATTGGGGCGTGGCACGCCGCATTGTTTGGGCATGGTTTATTACAATTCCTGCCGGTGCAATTTTAGCCGCTGCAACTTCCTTTGTGGAAAGTTTATTTAAATAGTAGCGACTTTCGGTTCTTCGCCATAACTGTTTATTCTGTTTGAACCTGGCAAAAGGTAAAACAAAATCAAAATTATGTGAAACGGCGGAAACAAAGCAAGCAGTAACCACCATGCGCTAAAATCT
>JBGVBB010000117.1:0-1722 GCA_045225155.1 Elusimicrobiaceae bacterium | reverse complement strand
GTCTGCTCAGAACACCATTATCAGAAAACTGTATGTGTATGCAACGGATGACAGGGCGGGCAGACCGTGGGCAATGTATAGACCGCTCGCACGTTCGGGTGACTACGTGAAAGATAAAAGAGGCGACTACTGGTATGTAATTGCCGTTACCGAAGATTTTTCTCAGGTCGGTTGGGAATGTCTGAGAGTACAGTTGCAACAGGTTGCACCTGAATTAAACATTGTTAAGAGTGAGTGAAAAACAAATAAAAATCACACGCTAGTGCATGAAATAGCGATTTTTGAATGTGTTGCATTATAATTGAGTATAGGTATTTGTTTATAAAGGGTTAAGGATATGAGTGATATTGAAGAATTTTTAGCTGAGTTTTTGGCTCAGGATACAAAAGAAGATGGTTTTGCTACTCTGGTAGACAGCGAAGGACAGCCTTACGTTGCTAATCTGAACCCGAAAGAAAAGGAACGTTACTCTGAAACTAAAAAGCCTTTAAGTCAGGTTAAGAAAGAAAAGACCGAAGAAAAGAAAACTGAAGAAAAGTCTGAAGAAAAGTCTGAAAAGAAAATAAAAGTAAAAATGAGTAAAGTCGAGATCGCTTTTACAAAAGAAGAAGCTAAAAAACAGTTAGATACTGAAAAAAATGATCTTGAAGAATTAGAGACCGAAAACAAAGATTTAAAGGAAAAGAAAAAAGCTGCTGATAAAGAAAAAGTCGGTGTAGATGCTTTACTTAAATTCTATAAAGATTATGTCGGAACTTTAAATAAGTTTGAAGAAGATAGCAACCTCAATGCTTCACGTTATTATGAAAAATACAAAGATCGTTTTACCGATTTAACAGGCAAAGAGTTAAAACAGGTAAAAAACGATAACCGCTTTGATGCTAACATGGCACAAAAGAATTTAGATATGTTAACTGAAAAAGAAAAGGATCTTTTCAAAAAAAGTTACACATACAGAAATCGTATTGAACAGAATGACGGTTTGATTAAATTCCACAAAGAAAACATAAAAGGCATTACCGATGCTTTAAAACGTGAAGATATAGCACAAGACAGTGTATTAACCGCATATTTCGACAATGTTAACCTGTTTTAACGGCAATTATGAACAACCTGAACCCGATCAACTTTAACAAGGCTATAAAGCAGTTTATTCTGAAATTTGCAGAGCCTTCAATAACGGCAAACAACATCATTCTGGGAAATCAGAACAACGTTGTTTTGCCTGAAACAGAAGATTATGCAATTTTTCACATAATGGACGTACAGAGAAGGGGCAAGGGTGAACAGCACCTTTTGTCTCCTGGTAAGAACAACGATTTTGTGTTGCAGAATACAAACGTTGTCAGAGTGCAGATAGAACTTTACTGTGCGAACGGCAACGGCAGTACTGATATAAATGCCATGTTAAGGGCAAAAAGTCTTGAAGCTGTTGCAAACAGTCTTGTAGGTGTGCAGCATTTTAACGGCTATAACATGAGCTGTCTGTATGCCGAAGCCATGAAAGCAAGTATCGGTGTAGGTGACAGCGGTTTACTCGATTTTAGGTGGATAGTGAATCTGGTACTGTCATACAATTCGCAATACAAACTTGAAGTAGAAACATTTAACACGATTGATGTAGCTTTGAATCCTGTAACTGAGGTGGAAGAATAATGAGTGTAAGTACAAAAGAGCTTTTTACAGCCTTTTTCAAAGGTTTAGCGTTTGCCAAAGGCTTGA
>JBGVBB010000116.1:0-1789 GCA_045225155.1 Elusimicrobiaceae bacterium | reverse complement strand
TGGTATAGGCTTTTAAGTCAGGCAACACACAAGGCAACGCGGTGCTTATACTCGGTAAACAGCTGTAAACTTGAAAACAAAAAAATGTTAACAAAACAAGACAGAAAAGATATTATCTCAAAATTCCAACAAAGTGATGCTGACACCGGTTCACCGTCAGTACAAATTGCTTTGATTACGGAAAGGATCCGCTACATATCAGAGCATCTTAAACAAAATCCTAAAGACTTTGCTGGCGAAAGGGGTTTAACACGCCTCGTCGGCCAACGCAAACGCTTGCTTGCTTATTTAAAGAAAAATGATTTCGCTAAATATCAAGCATTAACAAAAGAACTTAAATTAAGGAAATAAAAATAATGAGTAATCTAGGAAAATTTAGCCACAGCGTAGAAGTCGGTGGCAAAACTATCACGCTTGAAACAGGTGTGATGGCCAAGCAAGCCGACGGTGCTGTTATCGCCCGTATCGGCGATACTATGGTGCTTGCAACCGCTGTTTGCGATAAAGTACAAAAACCCGGTTTGCAAGATTTTGTACCTTTAACCGTTAACTATAAAGAAAGAACCTATGCCGCGGGTAAAATCCCCGGCGGTTTTTTTAAACGCGAAACAAAGGCAAGCAAAAAGGAAACTTTATCTTCACGCTTGATTGACCGTTCAATGCGCCCGCTGTTTCCGGAAGGGTTTGCATGCGAAGTCAATGTTACCGCGATGGTACTTTCCGCTGACGGTATCAATGATAGTGATGTCATCAGCATTTTTGCTTCAAGTGCCGCAACTGTAATTTCTTCAATTCCTTTTACACAACCTGTTGCAGGTGTTCGCGTTGACCGCGTAAACGGCCAATTTGTTATTAACCCTACAGTCCAAGAAAGAAAAATTGCCGATATGGACCTCGTAATCGCAGGTACCATGCAAGGTATTATGATGGTGGAAGGCGGTGCACATGAAGTTGATGAAGAATCACTCGTAAAAGCTATTGAAATTGCACAACCGGAAGTTAAAAAACTTTGCCAAGCACAACTTGAACTTAGGGAAAAATGCGGTAAAGCAAAATTTGAATTTAAAGCAGAAAAATTACCGCAAGAAGTTTTAGATATTGCAAACAACACATACCGCGCAAAAGTTGCGGAAATTTTACATAAATTTTCCGACAAACAAACCCGCGATTGCGATATTGCAAACTTAAAAGAAACTTTTAAAACCGAATTAACCGAAAAATACCCCGAAGAAGGCGCAATTTACGCCGATTTTGCTATGGAAATGCTTGCTTATGAAGAATCCCGCAAAATGGTATTAAACGAAGGTATCCGCGTTGACGGTAGAAAGACTGACCAAATCAGACCTTTAAGTTCTATGGTCGGTGTTTTGCCTTGCGCACACGGTTCCGCTTTATTTACACGCGGCCAAACACAATCCCTTGCAACCGCAACTTTAGGTACTGCAAGTGATGCCCAAATGGTAGAAGGCCTTGAAGAAACTTATGATGAAACTTTTATGCTTCATTATAACTTCCCCGGCTTTGCCACTGGCGAATGTAAACCGGACCGCGCACCCGGCCGCCGCGAAATCGGCCACGGGGAACTTGCACGCCGCGCTTTAATGCCGCTTATACCAAGCCAAGAAGAATTCCCTTATACTATTAGGGTTGTTTCCGATATTATGGAATCAAACGGTTCTTCTTCAATGGCAAGCGTTTGCGGCGGTTCACTTGCATTATTTGATGCAGGCGTTCCGATGAAAGCCGCTTGCAGCGGTATCGCTATGGGTTTAATTACCGAAGGTGATAA
>JBGVBB010000115.1:0-5616 GCA_045225155.1 Elusimicrobiaceae bacterium | reverse complement strand
AAAACAGGTATATTAGCCTTAAGTATGTTGGCTTTATTTGATATAGCCCAACATCTTATGAAAGTAAGTGATATAAAAGCTAATATTTCTAATCGTAATCAGGCAGAATTTGCTTTGCAAGATGCTTTGGAAGATAATAAAAACAATTTGTATGCCTTCATTGAAAAATTACCGGAAAATACAAGAAACACCGCCTTTAATTATATCGCGGAAAATTATTATGATGACTTCCAAAACCAAACAGACAATTTGCTTTATGCTTTGGCTGTTTTGGAAAAATCATCTTTAAATACTACTCATAAAAATCAAAAAAATATAGAACAGCAAGTTAATAATCAATTTGATAAAACATATAAAAATACAGAAAAGAAAATCAAGCAAGATGCTTTAAATATGTAGTATAATTTAAGCATGAAAAATAATGCTTGGTTTTTTATTCCTTCCACTTATTTTATGGAAGGCCTTCCTTACGGCGTTATAAATATATTATCTGCAATTATTTATACTCGCTTAAACATTCCAAATGATGTTTTCATTTTTTGGACCTCTTGGCTTTATTTGCCTTGGGTATTAAAAATGTTTTGGGCACCTTTGGTTGAAGGTAACAGTACAAAACGCCGTTGGGTTATAACAATGCAATTTGCATTGGCACTTTGTTTCTTGTTTATAGCATTAACCTTGCAAGTAAATCACTTCTTTATGGCTTCGGTTATCGGTTTTTTTGTTGGGGCATTTTTATCTGCCACACATGATATTGCTTTAGACGGTTTTTACTTGCTTGCCTTAAGTGAAAAAGATCAGGCATATTTCGTTGGTTGGCGTACTGTTTTTTATAGATTTTCTTTAATTTTCATTAGCGGACCTTTGGTAGTTTTAGCAGGAAAATTAGAAAAACATTTTTCAAATATCTCAAGTGCTTGGACTATTGTTTTATTAGCGGTGGCGGTTTTCTCCGTCATACTTGCCGCCTATCATAATTTTATTTTACCTAAACCGGCTTCGGACGGGCCTAAACAAAAAGAAAAAAAGGGCATTGCTTTCTACGGCGATATTTTTAAAAAATATTTTACCCAAAAACAAATTGTTTATATTTTGCTATTTATCTTTTTATATCGTTTCGGTGATGCTTGTTTGGAAAAAGTTGTAGTTCCCTTTATGTTGCAACCTTTAGAGAAGGGGGGGCTTGCACTTTCTACAGAAGCCTATGGTTATATTAAAGGTACGCTTGGACTTATTGCCATAATCTGCGGTAATATCTTCGGCGGATGGATACTTTCGAAATTCGGGTTTAAAAAATGCCTTGTCGCATTTGCTTTATTTTTGGTTTTGCCTAATTTCTTCTATGCTTATATGGCATATTTCCACCCCGGTTTGAGTGTCGTTACCGTTTTACTTATCCTGGAAAACTTCGGTAACGGGCTTGCAATGATGGCTTTCAGCGTGTTTATTATGTATGTTTCGGAAGGGGAATATAAAACCTCTTTTTACGCCATATCAACCGGTTTAATGGCACTTGGTATGATGGTGCCGAATATGCTCAGCGGTAAAATACAAATGGCTTTAGGATATAATAATTTCTTTTTAACGGTAAGTATTATCAGTTTGGTTACTTTTGCTGTCATACCTTTGGCCTATAAAATACAAAAATTAGCTAAAGCGGACGAATTTATCAAAAAGACAAAAACAACCGAACTTATGGATAATTAACCCTTATTTGCCAAACAGTTTTAATTATGCTAAACTGTCTTTAGAGGTTATTTATGAATATATTAAGAAATAAATCAGGTTTTACATTAATGGAATTAATGATAGTTTTGGTAATTATCGTTATTTTGGCTGCCGCAGGTGTCCCTTATTATAAGGACCATTTAGAACGCCAAAAAGCAGCAGTAGGGGTTACTACTTTGCGTATGATTGCAGATTCAGCGGAAAGATATATGGCGATGAGAAGTGATAGATTACCTAATAATTTTAGGTTATCTCTACTTGATGCGGATATAGACAGAAGTAAATTAACCGGTGATGGGCTTGCTTATAATGATGGTAATTTTACTTATAAGGTAGAGTCTAATAATGGCGATAATGCCGAAGCTTTTGCCATAAGAAATACCGGCGAATATACATTAGTCTTTTCTTTAGGGACTGATACGGGGCTTTCCTGCACTAGTTCGGACCATGATTTTTGCTCTAACAAATTAGGATTATAATATTTATGGAATTGATTTCTAGCTACATAGTTACTTTAATTTTGGTTATGGACCCTTTTGGTAATATCCCGCTTTTTATTACCGCCCTAAAAAGAGTTCCGACCGAAAGACGTACAAAAGTTTTGCTTAGGGAACTTTTTATTGCCTTGCTTATAATGATGGCCTTTTTATTTGCAGGTGCTAAAATGTTGGCATGGCTGGGCATAGCAAAATATTCCCTTGGGGTTTCCGGCGGTATTGTTTTATTTATAATGTCAATAAAACTTGTTTTCAATTCCTCTATGGATGAACAAGCACAGATCAATCAAAAAGATGAAGAACCGTTTTTAGTTCCTTTGGCAATTCCCCTTATTGCAGGGCCTGCAAGTTTAAGCATGCTGATGATCTTGTCCGCAGGTGCCCCGGATAAAGTCGGATCCTTATTTATAGCCGTAATGGTAGCATCAATATTAAACGGAATAGTATTATTGTTATCTTTCCCTATCAGCAATGTTTTAGGTAGACGCGGTATCGTCGCTTTGGAAAGATTAACCGGCTTAATAATGGTCCTAATTTCAGTAAACATGATGATGGGCGGTATTTCCGAATTCGTAAAATCTCTGTCCTAAATCAGAGGTGTAAATGAGACGAATAGCAATTTTACAACGTAAAATTACATTTTTCAATATTTTAAAGTGGTTTTTGCTTTCACTTTTAGTGGGTACGATAGTCGGTATCTGCAATGCCATGTTTTTAAAATTGCTTGAGTTTTCTATAGGTTTTACAAATCAATTTGATTATTACTTCTTAGTTCTTCCTTTTGCTTTATATTTGGTTAATAAACTCGCAAAAATGTCCCCACAAGATAATGATTATTCAACAAATCAAGCTATTGCGTCCATTAACGAAAGAAAAAGTGTTTCATTAATATCTGCATTAAAAGCATTCTTTTTACCGATAATCACAATCGCATGCGGCGGTAGTGCCGGTAAAGAATCACCTTGTGCGGATGTCGGTGCGGGTGTGGCAAGCACTTGTGCGAAATTGTTTTCTTTTAATAAACAAGAACGTCGTAAACTTATGATTTGCGGTGTAAGTGCGGGGTTTGCGGGAGTTTTCGGCGTGCCGATTTCAGGTGCATTGTTCGGGCTTGAGGTACTGAGTGTAGGCACCGTATTTTATGAGGTTATGTTTCCTGCTTTTATTGCAGGTATTACTTCTTTCCAGGTAACACATGCATTGGGTGTAAATTATATATATCACCCTCTTAATTTACAGACTATTTCCTTAGACGGTTCTTTATATCAAGTAGTTTTAGCCGGCTTATTTTTCGGGGTAGTTGCTTTAATTCTAATTGAAGTTATCAAACTCAGTAATATCGTAATTAGATATATAGGTTCAAAAACTAATCTCTTTATACGTTGTTTTGTCGCATCAAGTATAGTAATTTTAATAGGACTTTGTACTTCCCCTGATTATTTAGGCCTTACAATGAATAGAATAGATATCATTTTAAGCGGCGGTAAAGGTGCTAATATGGGGTTTTTAATTAAAATAGTGGCAACGGCATTTACTTTTGCCGGCGGTGGTGTGGGGGGGTTAGTAACACCTGTATTTTTTATAGGGGCCAATTCAGGTTATTTCTTTGCTAATTTGATAGGCTTGAATACTTCCACTTTTGCTGCTTTAGGCCTTGTCAGCGTACTGGCAGGTGCGGCAAACACACCGCTTGCAGCCAGTATTATGGCGATAGAACTATTTGGGGCATCAATCGCCCCTTATGCTGCGGTATCTTGCATAGTCAGTTTTTTAGTTACCGGTAAACGTTCTATATACCCCAAACAGGAATTTACTTTTGATAAAAGCCTTGTGGAGGATGACGAGGTTGATCCTTTGGATTCCTATACCCCGGAACAGCTTGAAAAGGCCTTGGTAAAGAAAAATTTTATTTTACAATCTATCAGGCATTTAATTCCCAATAATTTAAACAAAAAAGAGTTGGATAATGTCGTTACTAACTCAAAGCAGGATAAAAAAGGTTTTAAAATATTAAAACATTTGCTACCAGATTTTACAGATAAGAAAAATAATGAAAAATAAATTAAAAAATATAAACAAATATTCATTTATTTGGGCCGGCTTTTGCCTTGCCTACATTATTTTTATCGGAGCACTTACTTGGCTTTTTCCTTACGGTGCAGATGAGATGTTTTATTCGGATTTCTCTAAATTTATAGATTCAATTATTCATCCTTGTCAAGCGGTGAGAATCGGAATTATATTGAACGGATTCTTTTTACAAATAGATAAAATAATTTTTGTTATTTTAAATTCCTTTATCCAATTATTTACAATTTTCAGTGCTTTCTATTTCATTTATATGAGGTTCCCTTGTTTTGATACTTTAAAAGATTTCGGACCTTTTTTGTTACTTTTGGTTTTGGGAACATTTTTTATAGTTCAACCCAGTGATACAATTCTATGGATAGGAGGTTCATTAAACTATTTATGGTGCTTTCTACCCTTTATTTGGTTTTTAATTTATTTACGCAAATTAGATGAAGGGGAAAAATTTAAAAATAAATACTTTCTTATCTTATGTATTCTTGGTGGTTTATTTTTAGGCTTTATGAATGAAAATAATTCCCCTATGATTTTATGTTTAATGATACTATTTATCATATATACCCATTATAAAAAAATTATATTGCATAAAGATTTTTGGTTGTTATTTTTAGCGGTTACCGTAAGTGTATTTTTATTCTTTAAAGTAAGTCGTAACGATTTGCGTTTGCAAGTGAATACTTTTGGGTTTCCGATGTCGCATACGTTAAGTGAAAAACTTTTTATGCATTTATCACACATGCACCGTCTTGCCAATGCGAATTTATGGCTTATTTATTTAATGCCATTATTTTTATTGTTATTATTTTTAGATAAAAGAAAGGAATTATTAAAAGATAAATTTTTTTATCTTTCTTTGTTTTCCTGGATAGTAGCATTTGGTTTATCTATTGTTTTATGTGAAGCACCACTTGTTTCCAACAGAGCATTTTTTTCCGCCAGTTGGTTTTGTATATTTTCACTATTTTTTATGTTACTTGAGATAGAAAAATTATACAAGGTTAGGTTAATTAAATATTTAACATTTGTATTTGTTCTGGCATTTTTATATATTGCCCCTTTATTTACTATGGAAGTTATCTCATTAAAACAATCAGTTGATTACAGACAGGTAATAATAGACAATGCAAAGAAAAACGGGCGTAAAGAAATATACTTGGACTTCGCTTCTCAGGTGGTTCTATTACCTGATAATCTATCAATGAATTATTATGATTGTTTACGTGCCCCAAAAGATATTAGTGAAATGGAAGGAAAAACAATAAAAAAGATCACAGCTGAAAATGTGCGATCTATATAAAGGTTA
>JBGVBB010000114.1:0-5009 GCA_045225155.1 Elusimicrobiaceae bacterium | reverse complement strand
ATGTTATCATGTTGGGTGAGTTAAGGGATGTTGAAGTTATCCGTGCTGCTATCCTAGCCGCAGAAATGGGGCACTTAGTATTTTCCACTTTACACACTATTGATACTGTACAAACAATAACCCGTATTATTGAAGCATATCCTTCCGAACAACATAACCAAATACGTTTTCAGTTGGCAGACTTAATTAAAGGGGTTATTTGCCAAAGGCTTCTCCCGAAAGTTGGGGGAGGACTTGTACCGGCACTGGAAATTATGTTGTCTACCGGTAAAATTAAGAGCTGTATTGAAGAAAATAAAATGTCTGATATTAACAGGACAATATTGCAAGGCGATTACTACGGTATGTGTACTTTTGACCAATCCTTAGCAAGATTGCATAAAGACGGTAAAATTACTTTAGACAATGCTTTAGCATTTTCAACCACCCCAGAAACAATAAGATTATTAGTTAAAGGGGCAGAGGTAGACGGGTTTAAATTATAATATGGCGAATAAAAAACTTCTTATTGCTATTGACGGTCCTGCAGGTGTCGGTAAAACATCTGTAGGTAAAGCCCTTGCTTCAAAATATAATCTAGGCTTTCTAAGCACCGGTATTATGTATCGTTGCCTCGGTTGGAAAGCATTAAAAAGCGGTGTTAATTTGCAAGATGAAGAAGCGGTCTTTCAAATTGCAAAGAATATCGTTTGGGGATTTAAAAGAGAAGCCGATAGCAATTTGAAAGTTTTGGTAGACGGTCAGTTTTTGGGTGATGCTTTACTTAGTGAAGAAGTAGCCCGTGCCGCGAGTATAACTTCAGCACTGCCGAAAGCACGTGCCGTGATAACAGATAAACAAAAATCTATGGCTGCCGAAGGTGGCTTGGTTATGGAAGGCCGTGATATCGGAACGGTTATTGCACCAAATGCAGATTTAAAGTTTTATATGATTGCTTCTGCCGAAGCAAGAGCCGAAAGACGCGTTTTACAATTAAAAGAAAAAGGGCAAAAGGCCGATTACGAGGAAATTTTAAAATCAATAATTTCACGTGATGAAAGGGATTCTTCCCGTAAAACTGCCCCTTTAAAACCGGCAAAAGATGCAATTTTAATAGATACTTCCGCTCTTACTTTAGAGGAAGTTATAAACAAAGTTTTGGAGTTAAGCCGCAAAAATGCTTCTTAATTTGCTAAAATTTATATTTAGAGTGTACTTTCGCACTTTTTATAAAGTTGAAATTATAGGGCTTGATAATATTCCGCAAACCGGGGCCGTGATATTAACATGCAACCACGTATCAAACTTTGACCCCCCGCTTGTAGGCGGATTTGTAGGACTTAGAAGAGACCCTATATATATCATCAAGAAAGAACTTTTGAGTGTTCCTTTAATAGGGGCTATGTTGAAGAGTTTCGGTTTTATCGCCATAGATAGATATAGAAAAGGCGGAGATTTACACTCTCTAAAACAGGCATTAAAAGTTATAAAAAGCGGTAAGGCTTTATTTATTTTCCCGGAGGGAACACGTTCAAAAACAGGTAAGCCTATTAAGCCGAAAGCAGGTGTTGGTTTCTTGCTTTGGCATTGCCAGGCACCGGTAATTCCTATAAGGGTATTTAATACTGAAAAGTTACCTTTTACCAGGAATTTAAAAGTAGTAATCGGCAAACCTTTTATGCTTGAAAAGCAAGAAGGAAAACAAACCAAAGAACAATTTCAAGATTTTGCAGACCAAGTAATGCAACAAATTATTAAGTTAAAATAAAATAAATGGAGGATACGCCTTTTTTATCAAGTATAAAAAAGGTAAAACTAAGTATGACAAACCCTGAAAACAAAGAAAAACAAACAACCCAAATTAATGATGAGATGACGATGGACCAGTTGTTTGCCCAACAAGACGAAATGCAGGACAAATTAAACAAAAAGGAAATTGTGGAAGTTACGGTTGTCCAAGTTTCACAGGATAATGTCTTGGTTGATATAGGCAGCAAAAAAGAAGGCCTCATTCCTTTAAGCGATTTTGAAGGAAAAGAAGTGCCTGCAGTAGGTTCAACAGTTACCGCAGTATTAGTTAAAAAAGGCGGAGATGAAAGACACAGCATCTTATCACATAAAAAAGCAATAGAAACCGTGGGTTGGACCCGTTGTAAAGAAGCTTTTGACGCTAAACAAAGAGTTAGGGGTTTAATTACCGCTTGCGTAAAAGGCGGTTATAAAGTTGAAGTAAACGGTGTTCCCGGATTTATGCCTTTATCCTTGTCTGAATTACATACCGCTTACAAACACTACCTTCCCAAAGGTGCAAAAATTAAAGCAGTAATTGCAGAATTTTCTAAAGAAAAACAAAAACTTATCATTTCAAGAAAACAAGTTTTGGAAGAAGACGAAACCGTTCGCCGTGCTGAAGTTTTAAAAGAAATCAAAGTCGGAGATACCTTGAGAGTCGTAGTTTCAAAAGTCGGTAAAGATTGCCTCCATCTACGTTTCCACGGTATTGAAGGTTTAGTCAGCCTTGAAAATATTGCATGGAAAGACCCTCAAGTAATTTTAGAAAATTACAGACGCGGCCAACGCATCAAAGCAAAAATTTTGGCAATTGACCCGGAAACCGGCAATTTAACTTTCGGTATTAAACAACTTTTCTTAAATCCTGCCGATATGTTAAAGAGACGTTACCCTTACATGAGCACAACAAAGGCCGTTATTACCAAAGTTACACCGGAAGGTTTGGAAGTTGAACTCGGTACAAAAAACAAAACTAAAGGTTATATCGCAGCACAAGAATACGCAGAAGGTTTTGAAGGTAAAGTCGGTGATACTGTATCAGTAGCGGTCATCGGTGTAGACGGTGCAAATTATGTAGTTAACCTTTCAATAAGACGTTTTGATCAAGTTCAAAACAGGAAAGTTGTTGCCCAATATTTAAAGCAGGCCCCGCGCCCGACTTTAGGCCAACTTTTACAAGGTTCTTTTGAAGAAGAAACCGAAGATGAAGAAAAAACTGCCGAAGGCGTTAAGCCAGAGGCTAAATAAGGAGTTTTACTATGGGTGGACATTCACACTGGGCAGGTATTAAACACAAAAAAGCTTTAGTAGATGCCAAAAAAGGTAAAGTATTTACAAAACTTATTAGGGAAATAACCATTGCCGCGAAAATCGGCGGGGCAGACCTTGGTAGCAATGCACGTCTTCGTAAGGCTGTTGATGATGCAAAAGCAGCAAACATGCCTGCTGAAAACGTAAAACGCGCAATCATGAAAGGTACAGGGCAACTCCCGGGTACAGTTTATGAAGAAATCACTTATGAAGGTTATGGACCGAATTCCGTTGCTGTTATCGTTGAATGTACAACAGATAACAAAAACAGAACTTTTGCCGAAATCCGCAAAATTTTCCAAAACCATGGCGGTGCTATCGGTACTTCAGGTTGCGTTTCTTATATGTTTAGCAAAAAAGGTGTAATCTTGGTAAGCAAAGAAGATGCAAGTGAAGAAACTTTAATGGACGTTGCTTTAGAAGCCGGTGCCGAAGATATTAAAACTTCCGCAGAAGGTTTTGAAGTAGTTACAGCACCTGATACTTTTGAAGCCGTTAAGGCCGCTTTGGAAGGCAAAAATATAAAACTCGCTTCTGCAGAAATTACTATGGTCCCTTCTAACGAAGTGGAAATAACAGATGCGGAAGCAGCCTCAAAAATCGTACGTTTAATCGAAACTTTAGATGAACACGACGATACAAAAGAGGTTTACTCTAATGATAAAATCTCAGATGAGGTTTTAGCTAAAATTGAAGAAAAATAGAGTTTTGGGTATTGACCCTGGTTTAGACAGAACCGGTTGGGCTATTGTAGAAAATGGCCCAACCGGGGCTTTTTTAGTTGCAGCGGGGTTAATACATACAGAGAAAGATTTACCTTTCCAAATACGCTTAAAACAAACTTACGAAGAAGTACAAAAAGTAATACAAGAATTTAAACCGGAAGTCGCCGCACTTGAGGCTATGTTTTTTTTAAAACGTGCAATGACAATGTCCCACACAATTCAAACGCGTGGTGTAATAGTTCTTGCCATGGCACAAAATAATTTGGAAGTCTATGAATACCCGGCAAAACGAGTTAAATTAACAATAAGCGGAAGCGGTGCGGCAGATAAAAAACAAATGCAACGCATGGTACAACTTACACTGAAATTAAAAGAGGTTTTAAACCCGGATGATGTAGCGGATGCCGCCGCTATTGCACTATGTCATCTAAAATCTGCACCTTTGCAGGCGCAAATTAAAGTAAAACAAGATTTTTTAGCACGTTTGGCTGAAGCCAAACAAATGCAAATTAAAAACAAGAAATAACCCGGGCCAAATAGCCCTTGTCAATTTAAAAATATTGTCTTATAATATTAATTGGACAATCTAAATGAGTGAGAAAGTTTATGCAATTTAAAGATTTATTTCATAAGAAAAATATTTCACGTTTTATAATATTCGGTATCATTATATTCCTATGTTTACCCCTTATCTTCCCGGAAAAAAATGAATTTAAGATTATCAGGAAAGAAAGTGCATATGTTCATGAAGACAGCCCCCTGCCGATATTCCCGAAAGAAAGTTTGGTTGACAGATATGTAAACAGATTCAAAAAATTTTACAAAATAAATGTGCCAAAATTAGATTTACAAGACGAAGAAAAAGTTTTTAATACTAAAAATGAAATAAAACCAAGTCTTACGGAAGCAGAAGAAGAATATATTGAAGACAATGAAGAAACAACTGCCGTTAATGATGATGTAGATATAACAAAGGAAGATTTATTCTTCTCTGCCGCTTTTGATAATGAAGATGATATAGATTTATTTGCATCAAACACAGATTCCGCCGCGGAAAATGAAGATACCTCCGTCAATTTACAAAAAGGAACCGTTTTAACCAAAGGCGGCTTAACTTTAGAACCTACCCAAGAAGGATATTATCACGAAGGTAAATTTTATAAAAACGGCACTTATCCGCAAAATGCAAACAAAAGTCAAATA
>JBGVBB010000113.1:0-6804 GCA_045225155.1 Elusimicrobiaceae bacterium | reverse complement strand
GCAAGCGTATTATATAAATCATCCAAACTTAAACCCATAGAAAGTGCTTTTATATTATCCACTGTCAAAGTATATTGAGGGTAACTTGCGGAATATGTTGTTTGTGTATTATTTAAACCTTTGATTTTTTTAACTTCTTCAATAAATTTATTTGCGACATCTGCAAGTTCTTCGGGCGTACCGTTACCTTTGCTTTGAATATAACCTTCAATACCGCCTGTTGTGCTTAACCCCATAATCGCAGGCGGCATAAAAGGCATAATTAATGCTTTTGGCACTTTTTGCTGTGCCGCTGCCGCAATTTGCCCGACTAAAGCACTTGCACTTTGATTCTTTTTCTTTCTTTCATCCCAAGGTTTTAATGTGACGAAACTTGCTATTGCATTTGTTTGGCTGGTAGCATTTAAAATATTAAAACCGCTGAAGGTAAATTCTTTTTTAACTTCGGGGAAAGAAAGTAATACATCTTCCACTTGTTTTGCTACTTCATCCGTTTGGCTTAAAGAGGTAGCAGGGTCAAGCCCCGAGTATACCATCAAAAGTCCTTGGTCTTCATCGGGTAATAAATTAGACGGTACCATCTTAAACAATATAAAAGCAAGCAAACAAAATACCGCAAATAAAATTACCCCAAGTTTTACTTTACGAATAAAAAATTCACTTACATTAACATATTTATTTGTAAACTTTTCAAATAAATTATCAAATTTAAAGAAAAACCCTTTTGTAACTTTCCGCTCTTTTTTAAGCATAAGTGCGCACATGGCAGGCGTTAAAGTAAGTGCCATTAACCCGGAAATTACGACTGAAATTGCAATAGTAATGGCAAATTGCTGGTACATAACCCCGCTGAAACCGCCCATAAAACCGACAGGTATAAATACCGAACACAAAACCAAAACTATTGCCACAATCGGACCGCTTACTTCGTTCATGGCCTGCGTTACGGCATCCTTAACAGGCATATTTTGTGTAGTTAAAATTCTGTCGGCATTTTCAATTACGACGATAGCATCATCCACCACCATACCAATAGCCAAAACAAGGCCGAACAAAGTTAAACTGTTTATTGAAAATCCTAGCATCAGCATACCCAAAAATGCACCGATAATTGCAACAGGCACAACAACGCAAGGTATGACGGTGGCGCGCCAGTCTTTTAAGAATAAAAACACCACAAAAAACACCAAAATAAATGCTTCAATTAAAGTTTCAATTACGCCTTTAATTGATTCTTTGACGAAAACCGTTGTATCATAGGCAATATCATAACTGATACCTTCCGGGAAATTTTGCGCCATTTGGTTAAGTGCTTTTTTGGCCAGGTTTGCCGTCTCAACCGCATTGGCGCCGGCACTTAAATAAATACCGATAGGAACTGCTGCTTTTTTATCATAATAACCTTGGGAAGTATAATTTTGCGCACCTAAATTAACATCGGCAATATCTTTAATGCGCAAGGTGCTGCCGTCCGGGGAAGCACGCAAAATAATATTTCCAAATTGCTCCGGCGTAACAAGGCGCGGGGGGGTAATTAAAGGGAAAGTTTTTAAAATTTTATCGCTCATGGGCATAGCACCGATTGTACCTCCGCTGCGTTGCGTGTTTTGCGTTTGTACGGCGGAAATAACTTCATTTACACCCAAATTAAACCTATTAAATAAACTTGGTTTAAGCCAAATTCTTATGGCATAATCGTTGGTGGTCATAACTTGTGCATCACCCACGCCTTTTATACGCTTTAGCTCGTCAATAATATTTACAAGTGCATAGTTACCGATATAATTTACATCATACATACCGTCGGGTGAATAAAGTGTTGCAAGCAAAACAAGCGAGGACGACCGTTTTTGAACGGTAAGCCCGTATTTTGTAACTTCGGTAGGTAAAGAGGAACTTGCCTGTTGCACGCGGTTATTAACGTCAATAAGTGCTTTATCGGGGTCACTGCCTATTTTAAAATAAACGGTTAAAGACATTGTTCCGTTTGAACTTGAGGTAGAGTCCATATAAAGCATATTTTCAACACCGTTTATTTGTTCTTCCAAAGGTGCGGCAACGGTTTGGGCAATAACTTCGGGCGAAGCACCCAAATAAGTAGCGGAAACTTCTATGGTAGGCGGTGTTAAATCCGGGTATTGCTCTATCGGCAACTTGGTTATTGCCACAATACCGCCAAGCATAATAAGCAAGGCAAGAACTGTTGCAAAAATCGGGCGATTTATAAAAAACTTTGAAATCATAAATTGCCCCCGGTCATCATCTGTTTATTTTTATTGTCTGCCTGCTTTTGGGCTTGTGTTCTTATATCTTGTTCGCTGTTTGGCTGATATTTTTGAAGTAAAGCATCCAAAGCCGCCGTTCCGTTTTGTTTGTTTTCTGTATTAATTATCGGTTTTTGTATCGGGTCAAAAGTTTCATATTCCGGTTTTAACGGTAAGCCTTCCCTAATTTTTATTAAACCGCCTGAAACTACGGTTTGCCCCTCGCTTAAACCTTTGGTAACTATGGCGATATTGCCCTGGCTTTGCATTTCAATAAAATTGGCTTTGGCTTTACCGTTTTCTATCGTATACACTAAATTGCCTTTTGTTGTTTGCAAAATGGCTGAAGTGGGAATAACGATAGCGTTTTTATAATTTGCGCCGTGCAATTTAACGCGTACAAATTGTTTCGGTAGTAAAATTTTCTGATTTAAAGGGTTTGAAACTTGCGCTTTAATATTTATGCTTGAAGTATTACCGTCTTCAGAGCCTGCAAAATAAATTATTTGGCCGATATTTTCATAAGTTTCACCGGAAGGTAAAATTATTTCAACACTTAAAGGGGCACTGTCTTTAGAAGTAAATTCCAAAGTACCTTTTTCGTAAGCGGAAGAAAGGGCATAAAAATCTTCCGCCGGCATGGAAAAGTTTATATAAAGAGGGTCAATTTGCTGAATAGTAGTTAAAATTTGGTTTACATTTATTAAATTGCCTGCCGTTTGATTACTTTCCCCGGCAATACCACTGATAGGTGCTTGCACCGTAGTATAAGCCAAATTTACTTTTGCACTTTCTAAATCGGAGGCGGCAATTTCCATTTGTGCTTTAGAAGATAAATAATTTGCATAAGCATTATCATAATCTTGACGGCTTACGGCATTACTGGGCATCAGTTGTTTTACGCGGTTAAAAGTAAGCAAATTATTTTCATAAGTACTTTTGGCTTGCTTGTATTGCCCCTCGGCACTTTTTACGGCAAGGGCATAATCCGTTTCATCTATTTGAAAGAGGGGGATTCCTTGCTTAATAAAACTGCCTTCCTGGAAATTTCGTGCCTGCAAAATACCACCGACTTGTGCACGAACTTCCACTTCAAGGCTTGCACTGACTAAAGCGGGATATTCAAGTTGCCAAGGTAAATCAAGTTTTAAAACTTTTACGGCGGAAACAGGCAAACTTTGGTCTTGGTTTGCTTTGTTTTTTGTTTTGCAACTTATAAGCATTGCCAAACAAAGTATTAGAATTATTAAAAGTGAAAGATAAATATGTCCATGCCCATGCAAAAATTTATCTTCCTTATGTGTTGAATTATGATGTGATTTATTATGTTTATGTTTTTTACCCCTCATATATACCCCCGATATAAAATAATCTAAAAAGATTATTTAAACTAATCTAATTATATTATAAAGTAATTATAATGTCAAGGGGGGAAAATAAACAATAAAAAACGCGCTTACCCTAAAGTAAGCGCGCTTTAAAACAGTAATTAAACTACTAGAAATACCAGGCAAATGTCATGGATAAACCCATGGCATTAGGCCAATCATGCCCTTTGACTTTTTCTGTTCTGTCACCTACAGCTAAGCCTAATTCAAAATCAAAAGTATGGCCAAGTGTCCCGAAGCCTGCTGTAACATAAGTGGGGGCTTCGTCTTCTGCAAGATTTTTATTCATACCAAAGCGAACCGGTACTTTTAAGGTATGATCATCCCAAACAATCATTTCTAAACCAGCGGAAAGTTGCCTTGATTGATAACCCTTGATGGTTGTTTCATTTTTATTTAAATCCAAATCTGCGGCGATAGTTAAACGATTTGCAATAGGATGTATTGCAGCACCCAATCTATATTGCGGTTCTAATTTGTATTCATCGCTGTTCCAAACAGCTGCGCCATCACGCATTTTTGGTCTTTTAAACTTAGGAGTATTAAGGTTTCTAACAGTAAAACCGATATCGGGGTTAAATATAAAATTACCGCTGAAAAGTTCTGACAAATTGACACTGGCACCCAAATCTACGCCCCAATCTGCAGATAATTTTTTGTGATGCCAACTTTTTCTCATAAGTTCACTAAAATCTATATTTTCATTAAGTTTAAAATCTCTTTCCAAAGTGGTACCTTGAATAACTTTTAAATTACCGCCGATGCGAACACCTTCAAAGAGATAAAAACCATAGCCGAAAGCTGCTTCGGTAAATGCTGCAGTATCTGCCAAGACATAGCCTCCGCTCACGCGTCTCATTGACATTATATCCAAAGATCTTATTGAAAAAGCGAAGTTGCCTCTTCTTACACCGAAACCGATATCAGCGTTTATATAAGGGGTATAACCTTTCTTCAACAAATCTTTAAAGTATGACATACCCTCGCCTGCTGATCCGCCGGTGGTGCCGATTTTCGGGGTTTCCATTTGAACACCGATATGAAAACCGTTTTCATCGGTTTGTTCATCCCAAACAGGTTCACCGAGCAAAGATGGGTTATAATATTGGGCGTTTGTTCCGCTTGCGGTAACAACACCGGCGCCACCCATTGCCATTGAACGTGCACCGACCATTTGCCAATTCAAAGCAAAAGCTGACGAACTTAAACAAATTGCTAATGATAATACTAATATTTTTTTCATGATACCTCCAAGATACCTGTAAGGAAATTATAGCATAAATATTGTATAATTTGTTGTGCGAAAATTTTTTCTTTCTTTTTTAATTCTTTTAATAGTTTCGGTTTCAATATCCGCAAAAGATATTTCACCCCTTATTTTGACTATTAAATCTTACCCTATTTCAGACGAAGAAAAGGCTTATATAAAACAAGTGAACCCTTATGGTTTTATTTTCGTTGAAAAAGATTTTAAACGAGGTATAGACTTTTTGGCATTAAAACAAGATTTGGTTGAATTACTTGACCACCCTATCTATTTTTTTATGGATCAGGAGGGGGGCAAAGTAAACCGCTTAAAATATTTATTTCCTAAAAATAATTTTCCCAGTGCTGAATATTATGGTGACATGGCAAATAAAATCAGTTTACAGGAAGCAAAAGAACATGTCTTTAATAAAGCAAAAGAAATGGCTTTATATCTCTCTTTAATTTGTATAGATGTTAATTTAGCACCCAATGCGGAAATACGCCCGGCAAATTATAACGGTTTTTTTAAAACGCGTTTATATTCCCATGATCCTAAAACAGTAAAAGAGTTATCTGAATCTTTTGCTGAAGGAACACTTGCAGGGGGGGTAGAACCTTGTTACAAACATTTCCCGGGGACTGCTTTATCTGAAACAGATCCGCACACCTCCACCCCGGTAATAAATAATATCGGTTTACAAGACTTAATAAAAAGGGAATTTGTTCCGTTTCAGCCGGCAAAAAACTATAAATATATAATGATGGGGCATGCTTTATACCCGTTAATTGATGAAGTAAATATTTCCACATTCAGCCCGAAGTTCTACAAAATGATAAGGGAAAGATTACATTTTAAAGGTTTAATCATAACAGATGCTTTAAATATGAAAGCAACCGGTAATATAAGTATAGGGGAAAAGATTTCCCGTTCATTATCTGCGGGGGCAGACCTTGCAATGCCTTTCTTTGATGAAAATATGCCCTTTGATAAACGTCTTGAAGAATTAAAGAAAATTCCTGATCCGATTATAAAGAGATTTAATAAAAAATTACAAAAGATGTAATAAAAAATTAACCCGCCCTTAAAGAGCGGGTTAATTTATGAAAGCAAAACCATTACTTATTTTTGTTTCTTATAAACTCGTTTGACGTTTGACAATTAATGCAATAACGTGCAAACGGTAAAGCCAAAATGCGTTTTTTGGGGATTGGTTTACGGCAATATTCGCAAGTTCCGTAAATACCCTTTGAAATACGCCTTAAAGCTGCTTCAATTTGGTCAAGTTTTTCATGTGAACTGTCATTAAGTTCAAACAAAACTTCCTTTTCCAAACTTTGGGCTGCCATGTCGGCTTCGTCGCCTGTTTCGTTTTCAGGCATTTCATCATTTTTCTTATTTTTGATGCGTTCCAAAATTTCTTTACGCATTTCAAGCAAATGCTTTTCTATTTCTTTAATTTCTTTTTGAGTTAAGGTTTCATTTTCCGCTTTTAATCTTTTTACTACCGGGGCAACCTTTACTTTAATTTGCTTTGAAATATTTTTGACTGCTTTTTTTACAGTTTTAACAACGGCCTTTTTTTGTTTTACAATGTTCTTTTTATTGACATTTTTCTTTATATCTTTTTTTACTTTTTTAACAATTTTTTTGGCCGCTTTATTTTGTGCTTTAACTTTTTTTGCCACTTTTTTTACAAGTTTCTTTACTTGTTTTTTAATTGCTTTCTTAATCGGCTTTTTTGCAATTTTTTTAACCGGTTTTTTAGTCGCTTTTTTTACGACTTTTTTAATTTGTTTTTTTTGTTTTTTAACTTGTTTTTTTGCTTTCATTTTAATACTTCCTTAATATTAAATCTTTTACCGCAAGTAAGCCGAGTTATTAAAACTCGGCCTACTTTGAGAAC
>JBGVBB010000112.1:0-2248 GCA_045225155.1 Elusimicrobiaceae bacterium | reverse complement strand
AAGGCAGTAAATCTTCTTCTTTTAAAGCAAATAATTTTTTTGTAACTTCGGGTAAAGTTAAATGTGAATCTTGTTTTGTGCTGCCATGCCCGGGGAAGTGTTTAAAACAGTTTAAACATCCACCGTCGGAAAGACCTATGGAAAAAGACCTTGCTAATCTGGCAACAGTTTTCGGATCTGCTGAAAATGCACGCGTATTTACAATTGGGTTATTTGGCGTATCTGCTAAATCTACGACGGGTGCAAAAACCCAATTTATTCCAAGTTCACGTGCTTGTATTGCAGTTAGGAAACCTTTTTTTAATGCTAAATCTTCCCTGTTTGCAAGGCCTAAAGTATAATTTGTCGGGAGTATCGGCAAACCTTCATGCCAACGGCCAAGGCCGGTTTCGTAATCTGCCGCCATTAAAAGTTGATGCGGTGCAAGGCTTTGTAAAGTATCAATTAAACTTTTTAATTCTTGCGGTGTTCCGCCGTAAAAACAAAAACCGCCTACGCCCAAGGTTGCAAGTTCTTTGGCGTCTTCTACTGAACTTTTCCCGAACCAAAAACCGGGGAATATCAAACGGTTTGTTTTCATGGCAAACTCAATACCCCTATAATAGTATTTTTACTTGTTTTTATCAAGTGTTTATTTACAGGTATTTTATTTAAAGTTAAATGTGCCAAGTATGCAAAACATGCGGCTTCTTTAGCCATTGGGTTTAAAGTATCTAAAATTTTGATATTAAGCGGCAATAAATTTTTTAAGTTATTCATTAAAGTTTTATTATAAGCACCGCCGCCTGAAACATATAAATCTTTAACACTATGTTTTTTAAGAATAAATTTTTTAATATTTTGCGCAATTATTAAAGCCGTTAAATAGTTTAAAGTGGAAATATCTTTTAAATTTAATTTCGGGAAATATTTTTTAAAAAACGGTTCCGTAAAATCTTGACGGTCCAAAGAAATTATTTTTTTATATTCAAAATTTTTTGCAATTTTTTGTGCTTTGTTTATATCGGGTTTTGTGCTTGAAGCGATTTTTCCGTCCTTATCAAAAGTGTTTTTGCCTTTGCTCAATTCGGTAACTGCATAGTCGCTTAAAACATTTCCGGGGCCGGAGTCAAAACCGAAAGTTTTGCCTTTTTGTACAAAAGAAGCATTTGAAATGCCGCCGATATTTAAAAGTATCTTTGGTGTTTTGCCTGCAAAAAAATAATCTTCAAAAATAGGCACAAGCGGTGCACCTTGCCCGCCTAAAGCAATAGCAGCCGGCCTAAAGTTATGTGCAACCGTTATGCCTAAACCTTTTGCTAAAAAAGAGGCTTCCCCTATTTGTAAAGTGCAAGGCGTTTTTGCATTATGGTAAACTGTTTGGCCGTGCAAACCTATCACGGAAATATCTTTTTTATTTATCTTGAATTCTTTTAAAAATTTTTGTGTAAGTGTTAAATAAATTTTACCTAGTTTAAAATTAAGTTCCGCGAGTTGTGCTGTGGTATAAGCAGGTGCTTGCAAAATTTCTTTTTGTAAATTTTTAGGGTAAGCATAATTTTTAAAACATATAAGTTTTTTTGCTTTAACATCTAGTAATGCTAAAGTTAAACCGTCGGCAGAAGTGCCGCTCATTAACCCTAAAGCAAATTTATTCATTTAAAGCGCCTCTCAAAAAACCTTTATGTTTTTTTAAAATTTCTTTTGCCTGTTTTTTGGTTACTTTTAGTTTCGCCATAACAACCGCTTCTTTAACATTAAAATTTGTTTTAGCGGCATATTTTTTTGCTTCTTCCGAACTTATATTTGCGGCAAATGCTATCAAACGCGTTGCGCGGTTTTTTAATTTTTCATTTTTGGCTTGTAAGTCCACCATATAATTTTTGTATATTTTACCGACGCGTGCCATAGCCATAGTCGTAAGCATATTAAGCACAAGTTTTTGTGCCGTACCTGCTTTTAAACGTGTTGAACCGCTTATAACTTCAGCCCCGGTATTTAAATAAATTGTTACTGTCGCCCCGGCTTTTTTTGCGGTTTTATTTGACGAAATAAAAACGGTTTTATTTCCTTGTTTTTTAGCGGCTTTTATTGCACCTAAGACATAAGGTGTTGTTCCGCTTGAAGCGATACCGATTAGCAAATCTTTTTTGCGTGCAATTTTCAAAAAATCTTTTGCACCTTGTTTTAAATTATCTTCCGCACCTTCTACAGATTCAAAAACCGCTTTACTTCCACCTGCTATTAATGCGGTAAATAAAGTTTTGGG
>JBGVBB010000111.1:0-15622 GCA_045225155.1 Elusimicrobiaceae bacterium | reverse complement strand
ACCCGGAGTAAATATTAAAACTCCTTTTATTAACTCAGGTACTAATTTTGCTTGTGTAGGATCTTTTTTATTTACCGCTATTTTAAAATCTTTACCGATATTTTCATTATCCGGGGAAGAAGAGGACATTTCGGGCGATGTCGCTTCGTATTTAACGCCATTAACGAAATAAGTATATACTGCCCTATACATACCGTCGCGGGATGCTTTATCATAGCGTAAAACGGTACCATTTACTATATTGGCATTTTTATAAAAAATTATATTACTGCAGGCTATATAAATACCGCCAATGATAAATATTGCACTGAAAATCCAAAAAAGAATATATGCGTGTTTCATACTTTCCCCTGTTTTATAAATATCTATATACTCTATTCTAGCATTTATGAGAATAAATGTTTAAAATGTAAATAAAAAGCAGTTTGCTCGCTTGGACAAAAAAATTTATGTGCTGTGGGACAAAAAATTTAACACATCGGACTTGCCTTGCGGTCATTTTGCTGACGCAAAATGCCTCCAGGCCGGCCCTCGCGGTTTTTGCCTTTCGGCACTTCGTGCCTCAAACAAAAACATCGCTCCGGGCTTCAAGTCCTGGACGCAAGCAAAGCAGTTTGCTTGCTTGGGCGGAAATTTAAAAACCCGCACATAAGGTGCGGGTTCTTAAATTTCTGCGCCCACCAGGACTTGAACCTGGGACCATTCGATTATGAGTCGAGTGCTCTAACCAACTGAGCTATGGGCGCCAAATCGTATATATAAATTATACTTTATTTTGTTTTTGTTTTGCAAAAACAAGTTTGTAATTTATAATTCAATCAAATATTTTGAAATATTGCGAAATGCTTGGCCGCGGTGGCTGATGGTGTTTTTCTCTTCTTCCGTCATTTCGGCCATTGTTTTTTTGTATTTGGGAACATAAAATAAAGCGTCATAACCGAAACCGCCACGCCCCTTAAAGTCCGTTAAAATACGGCCTTCAATTTTACCTTCTTCCGCAAACAATTGGCCTGTAGGCATTGCAAGAGCGGCAATGGCCTTAAAGTGTGCGGTGCGTTTTGAGGCAGGTACACCGGAAAGTTCCTTTAAAAGTTTTTCATTATTTGCTTTATTATCGCATCTGTCCGGGTAAGCATAGCGTGCACTGTTTACGCCCGGCGCACCGTTTAAATGGTCTACCATTAGGCCGGTATCATCAGCCAAAGTTATTAAACCTGTATGAACAACGCCGAAAACAGCCTTAATTTTTGCATTATCTTCAAGTGTTTTACCGTCTTCAATAATCGGTGGCAAATTAGGGAAATCTGCCAAAGTTTTATAAACTAAAATCTTGCCCGATTTTGTTTTACCGGGCAAAATTTTAAGTAATTCTTTAACTTTATGAGGGTTAGAAGTTGCTAAAAGAATTTCCATATTGTTCTATAAGCTTTTTGTAAACAGTATCTATTTTATCAGTATATTTTGTATTGAGTGTGGGAACTGAAATCGCATATCTGGGATTTCCTTCACTCAACATAACATCACGATTTTGTTGCCCCATTAACTTGATATAATTTAAAGCGACATTATAAGAAGCAAGCATTTGTTTAGAACTTACCCATTCATCTTGGCTATGTTCATTATGGGAACCGGCAAACATATTGTATGTAGGAATACCTAAATATGTTATATCACCGGCATCACTACCACCACGGCCGGATTCAGGACGTATTTTAACACCTGCCTCTTCATAGGCCTTTTCAATAAGTTTATAATTAGTAGGATAATTAGTAAGAACTTCTTTAGAATTAAAATATGAATCTTTCAATTCTATAACTATATAAGCGGGGCTATTGACAGTACCGATAGACGTACCATTCACTACAGCGACATAATCCATATCATACTGCTTTGCAGTTTTTTGTGCCCAACTTAAAATCATTTTCTTATAAAGTTTCATTTCGTTTAAATCAAATGAACGTAAACGCCCGTAAATAACATATTCATTGGGGGAAACGGCATTTACCTTATGATAACTTAAATAACCGTCTTTACCGGAACTGTTAAAAGAGGCCAATTCATCCGGAAATTTGGAAATAAAAGAAGCGGCAATATTTAAAGGTGGAACATTGCTACTGTAACCTGGATGCCCGGCCGAAGGGGTTTTAACTGTAAAAGTAAAATCTGTAGCATTAAAATTTTCCACCACAATACGGCCAAAACCGTGACTATCTAAAACGAGGCCGAAATCTGCGGCAATTTTCTTTTTAGTTAAATACTTTGTGCTGTTGCCGATTTCTTCATCAGGTGTAAAAATTACTCTTATCTCGCCGTGTGAAATGCTTGGATTTGTTAAAAGGGTTTCTGCTAAAGTCATTACTACAGACATACCGGCTTTATCATCACCGCCGAGTAAAGTTTCGCCATCGGTAGTAATGACACGCCCACCGGCGGCATCAGGTAAAAATTCATTTTTTTCCGAGGTTAAAATTAAATTTTCATTAATTCTCAAATCCCCACCGGTATATTCATGGACAACAGGATTAGGAGTTCTGCCTTGCAAATCGCCGTCCGGTGAAGTATCTAAATGGGCAGATATAAATAATGTCGGTGCATTTTTTACATTACCCGGGATGGTAGCATATACATAGGAATGTTCATCTACTTTAACATCCTTTGCACCGAGATTTGTTAATTCATCTGCTAACAACATGGCTAAACCGAATTGGCATTTGGAGGAAGGGACTTCATCTACATCATATTCACTTTGTGTATAAACTTGTGCATATTCTACTAAACGGTCAACAAGTTTGTCTTCTATACTTTGTGCATAAACAAATGCACTTAAACAAAATAAAACGGAAAAGGCAAAATATTTTTTTATCATATAAACTCCTTGAAAGCCAAAAGGCCCTTACAAATAATTTACTGAAATTTAAGCAATAGTACAAGGGAAAAAGGACCTATATTTAAATAGGTCCTTTTGGTACATATAAATAAGTAAGTTCTAAGCTAGGTCTTTAATAGAAGTTTCAATTTCTGCCTTTTTGGCTTGCATTTGGGCAAGTTCCTGGCGGGCATTTTCCACTTGTGTTTTGGGCGCGCGTTCAAGGAAGTTCTTATTTTCAAGCATGCGCGTCCTATTATTTATACCGTTAATAACAATTCCAAGTTCTTTTTGAAGGCGGGCAAGTTCTTTGCTGAAATCAATAAGGCCTTCAAGCGGAATATAAATTGCGGTACCTGCAAAAACAGCTGTCGCACTTTGCGCCGGTTTTTGAGCATTTGAATTAATTTCAAGTGTTTCAATTTTTGCAAGAAGTTTAATAAATGCCTGATGGTTATTTAGAATAGTTTCTTCTTGTTTATCTTTCGGTGCAAGTATAACTTTGATTTTGCTTGCAGGCGGAACATTAAATTGAGAGCGGACTGTTCTAATTGCACTTATTACACCTTGCAAAAGTTCCATTTGCTTTTCTGCTTCGGCATCAATGCGTGTATCGTCGCAAACAGGGTAACTTTCCAAAAGTAAAAATTCTTTGGTATCTTTTAAGTAAGGTTTAAGGCCGTTTGCAATTTCCTCGGTAATAAACGGCATAACAGGGTGCAAGGCCTTTAAAGTACCGTATAAAATATTGATTAAAATGCTTGAAACAAGTGCATTTTCATCAGTATTAAAACGCGGTTTGGCAAGTTCAATATACCAGTCGCAAAAGTCACCCCACAAGAAGCGGTATAAAGTATCCACCGCAGCGGCCATATTGTAATTTTCAATTTCCTTTGTAGTACGTTTTATGGCTTGATTGTAGCGGGAAATTATCCAACGGTCTTCAAGGTTTTTGTAATCTTTTTGTAACGGTGTAATTTGTGTACCTTCGGCAACATTCATTAAAATAAACCTTGCGGCATTATAAATTTTATTGCAGAAATTGCGTGCACCGATAATACTATCTTCGCCGTATGGAATATCTTTACCGGTTATTGCCTGGGAAAGTAAAGAAAACCTAACGGCATCCGCACCGTATTTGGCGGTAAGGTCCAAAGGATCAACCACATTGCCCTTTGACTTGGACATTTTTTGCCCGCTCTTATCGCGTACAATACCGTTTAAAAGCACGGTTTTGAAAGGTACTTTGCCGGTAAAATCAAGCCCTGTCATAATCATACGGGCAACCCACAAATAAATAATTTCATAACCCGTAACTAAAATTGACGTGGGGTAAAAATAATTTAATTCTTTGGTTTGTTCCGGCCAACCGAAAACGGATAAAGGCCAAAGTGAAGAAGAAAACCAAGTGTCCAAAACATCCGGATCTTGCAAAGTTTCTTTACAACCGCACTTTGGGCAAACAGGTTGTTCATAAGAAATTATCGGTTCTGCACCGTCTTCAAAAGAAACTTTTGAAAGGTACTCTTTACCTTGTTTATCTTTTGCAAAAGTTAAACCTTTTGCGGAGCAATGCGGGCAGTACCAAACAGGTATGCGATGCCCCCACCAAATTTGACGGGAAATACACCAATCCTGCATATTTTTAAACCAATTTTCAAGCGGTGCTTTCCAATTTGAAGGAACAAGTTTAACTTCTTCTTTTTGCACTGCATCCAAAGCGGTTGCAGCGAGTTTATCCATCTTAACAAACCATTGTTCGCTTAAATAAGGCTCAATAGGTTGACCGCAACGGTAACAGGTAGAAACAGCATTATTATATTTTTCTTCTTTAACTAAAAGGCCGGCCGCATCTAAATCTTTAACTGTTTCTTTGCGACATAAATCGCGGTCCATACCCAAATATTTTTCCGGTGTATTTATCATTTTGCCTGCACTTGAAATTACAACACGCATTTCAAGATTATGGCGTTTGCCGACTTCATAGTCCGTCGCATCATGTGCAGGGGTGATTTTTAAAGCGCCTGTACCGAAATCCTTTTCAACCGCTTCATCGGCAATAATGGGAATAAAGCGATCGGTTAAAGGTATTTGGACCTTTTTGCCGATCATATTTTTATAGCGATCATCCGCAGGATTAACTGCAATAGCGGCATCAGCAAAAATAGTTTCAGGGCGGGTTGTGGCAATAACGATATCTTGCCCGTTTTCGCCCTTATATAAAAGGTGCCAAAGTTTACCGGCATGTTCAGCGTGTTCTACTTCAATATCAGATAAGGCGGTTGAACACCTTACGCACCAATTAATTAAACGTTTACCGCGGTAAATATAGCCTTTGTCCCACCAACTTTTAAAGCATGCAAAAACAGCTTTTGCACGGGCTTCATCCATAGTAAAACGGATATTTGATTGATCCAAAGCCCAACCCATTTTTTGAAATTGATTATAGATAGCATTACCACATTCTTTATACCAATCCCAAACGGTGGAAACAAACTTTTCACGCCCCAAATCGTGACGGGAAAGATGCTGTTCCTTTGCCAAACGCTTTTCAATAACATTTTGTGTAGCGATACCGCCATGGTCTGTACCGGGTACCCAATTTACGCACTCGCCTTTCATGCGATGGTACCTTACAAGCATGTCTTGCAAAGTATTATTTAAACCATGCCCCATGTGCAAAACACCTGTAATATTCGGGGGCGGAATAACGATAGTATAAGGTTGTTTTTTCTCGTCGATTTGGGCTTTAAAGAGGCCCTTTTCCTTCCAGATTTTTGAAAGTTTATCTTCTACGTTTTTAGGATCGTAGGCCTTTGGTAATGTTATATTGTTCATATATATATTTTACCATTTTAGAAGGAAGTTTTGGTTCTGGCATTCTTTACTGTCAAAGTCTTTTTGGTAAATTTTAGTTTTTCTTTTCCTAGAGTACCGAGAATCGCTTCGCTCCCGTTCTTCTTTGTACTCGTCGTCAAAGAGAAAACTAAAATTTCCCCAAAAATACTTGCCAGGAGTATATACTAGGTTTGGCTTTATTTGCCTAACAACACGAACAATAATCTACTTCTGGTATAGCCAGTATTTTTGAATAATCTTTTGTAGTTTCATTATTATTACAACCGCCATTTTGTGTTAAGACAAATTGATAACCTTTTGTTATGCAAAGGCAAACATCTTCTTTATTATATGCAGCACTCGCTAAAATTTCTGCGCCATTCAGTCCAAATACAGGAAAATAGAAAAATTTATTTGCATAATAATCACAATCTATACATCCGCCATGATCATATTCCTCACAAGCATTAATTTCTGCACATACTTGATCAATAGATGAATCATCCTCACAAACTTCTGTTCCGTTTTGTACTCTACACAATTCTTCAATTTGGGCAGCGGCTTTTAATTTTATATAAGCTTCAGCAAAATCTGCTTTTATGACGGCCTTTCGATATTGCGGTAAAGCAATACTTGCTAGTATACCGATAATTAGAACTACCACCAACAATTCAAGCAAGGTAAAACCTTTTTTATTTTTCATAGTATCTCCTATATTACACTTTCTATTAATATAAGTAATTGTAGAAAAAAAAAAAAAACCGTCAAGCGTTTTTTAAATATTCAGTAGATATTAGGAATTAAATAAAAAATTAGCGGATATTTGATAAGCGTGTATTGTTTTTTTTGCGTCTTTGTATTAAAAAATACTCCAAACTTATTTGCCCGCTGCCAAGCATCAAGAAGTTTATGAGTATAACAAAGGAAAGCAAAACACCTACTATATTAACTTTATTAAATGCACCGGCAAAGAAGAAAAAGCCGCTAAATAAACTGATAAACATCAAGCCAAAGCAAGCGGTTTTCCAAGCAATGCCTACTAAAATAAGGAAACAAAAAATAAAAGTTAATATTACCATAAATGGGCAAAGGAAATGTGCATAAGGGAGGCCTATATCAATACCGTTTTGAATAAAAGCATTTAAATGTAATGCCTCCCCTACTGCTAAATAAATAAAAGCAAGGGCGAAAATTATTCGCTCTACAAAAAGCATAATATTTAAGCCCTTGCTTGAAAGATTATTCATTAGAATGAAATCCCGCCGTTAATGGAATAGAAGGTATGCCTGTCTTCTTTATTAGAAACGTCAAGCCATTCAACAGCAGCATTAACCGCAACTATACCAACTTTTACCGTTGCACCGACAGCCAAGTTGTCCGTAGCATCTTTACCGGTTGTATTGTATGTTTTAAGATATGTGTAGTTAACATAAGGCCTGATAACTTGCCATGTATAACCCAAATTAGCACTGACTGCATAATCTAAGAAACCACCGGTTACGGCTGTAAAACCGGGAACGTCCAACCAAAGTGCAGGATTTGTACCTCTGTCACCGGAGAAGCGTAATGCTTTTGTGTATGTTACGGAACCGTCAAAACCGCCTTTTGTGCCGCCTAATGAAACATAACCATCAGTTTCACCTACGGTATAATCAGGTGAGGCATAAAATTTATGTTCGGTTTGCCTTGCACCGGCACCTAATGTTAAATTATCAAGTTCAACAACATGAAAGAGCAAAGATTCCAAATTAATTTTTGCATAACCTTCGTAAAAATAATTGGAATAATTGTTTCTTTTAGGTGTATAACCGCCTCTTGCACCGATTCTTACTGCATCCCAAAGAGGAACTTTCGCCGCAACGTCAAGGCCGACTTGGTACATATCATCCATACCGTCGTGTTTAACAATAGCGGCATTAGGGGCAATAGTAAGGCCCGGGATAAAAGAAAGGTCATAAGAACCTTTACCTACGAAGTAGCCATCGCTACCGCTAACAGCAGTTGCACTAAGTTGTGCAAAAGCTGAAACACTTAAAACGACTAATGCTAAAGTTAAAAATATTTTCTTCATACAATCTCCTAATTGCATCTGCATTTTCTGCCTTTGGCAGTAAGGTTCTTTTTATCATCATCTTGTAAGAATTTGGCGTAGTTGCTGAACTTTCTGTTCTTCCAACCTTTTTTATGATAACCGTAACCGATAATTAAAGGTGCGGCAACAGTTACTTCGCTGTAAACCATTTGTTCAAGAGATGTGGAAACTTTACCCCAAGAAGATGCTTCTTTTAAAGTTGAACCGGACAATGCACCGTCCCTAACATCGGCAACGGTAATTTGAACGGCATATTTATGCATCGGGGAATTTGCACCCAAAATTTCTGCTGCAACGACGGTATCTTGTACAAAGTTCTTCGGTACACCGCCTGCAAACATCATAAGACCGCTTTCTTTTGCATTGATTTTGATTTTGGTAAGTTCCAAGAAATCTTTTGCGCTGTCAATGGAAACATGGTGTTGCGGATGTTCTGTTTGGTGTGCAACTAAACCGAAACCGGCAGAGCAATCTGAAAATGCAGGGACAAATACAGGCACGCCGTATTTGTAAGCATTGTATAAAATGCTGTCTTTACCTTTTTTATTTTTCTCTAACCATTTGCCGATTTCCCATAAAAATTCACGGGAAGAATAAGGGCGAGGTTCCAAAGATTCGGCAATAACACGGATTGTTTCATCACATTCTTTAAGTTCATCTTCATTAATATATGTATCATAAATGCGGTCAATGTGAAGATCGCGGAGCAAATTATCATCTGCATTATGCGGGGTGCCTTTATAATGTTTGTAACCGAGGGCTTCAAATAAATCTTGGTCAATCATGTTTGCACCGTTGGAAACTATAGCATCAACCATTTTATTTTGGATCATATCAACAATCATTTTCTTAAGCCCGGCTGAAACTAATGAACCTGCTATACACACAAAAATGCAACAATTTTTATCTTTGAGCATTTTGTCATAGATGACTGCTGCGCGGTTTAAATCGCGGGAAGTATAGGCCATATTTGCCATATCTTCGACTAAGGGTACGACATTGTGTTTTTTAATGTCTATATGTTTGATAGTTTCTTTCAAGAAACTTTTTTGTGTTGGTTTCATTTACACTTTCTCCTAATTACAATATAAACATTTCCGCTAGGAGCACAAGCGCACACACAACTTGCACTCATAATTGCTATAATGTTTAATATATTATATAAATTTGTGAGGCATTTATGTACCCTAATTTAAAAAAGACCGATTTACCCGTCTGGGAAGCAATACAAAAAGAACTTGATAGGCAAAGGAACCGCATTGAACTTATTGCATCGGAAAACTTTACATCACCATCCGTTATGGAAGCACAAGGCAGTATTTTAACAAATAAATACGCTGAGGGCTACCCTGCAAAACGTTATTACGGCGGTTGCGAATACGTCGATATTGTTGAAAGTTTAGCAATAAACCGCGCTAAAGAATTATTTAAAGCGGAAGGTGCAAACGTACAACCGCACAGCGGTGCGCAAGCAAATTTGGCGGCATATTTTGCATTAATAAATGTGGGTGATACCGTTATGGGTTTAAACCTTTCCCACGGCGGACATTTAACACATGGGCACCCTTTAAATTTCAGCGGAAAATTTTTCAAGATGTTTGAAATAAATGTAAGAAAAGATACTGAAGAAATTGATTACGACGAAGCATATAAAACCGCACAAAGTGCAAAACCGAAATTAATTATGGCAGGTGCTTCAAATTATTCCCGTATTTTTGATTGGGCTTATTTAAGAAAGATTGCAGATTCCGTCGGTGCATATTTGGTTTGCGATATCGCACATTATGCCGGCCTTGTTGCCGCAGGCGAATATCCAAGCCCTGTGCCATACGCAGATATCGTCACAACCACAACACATAAGACTTTACGCGGTCCGCGCGGCGGTTTGATTTTATGTAAAGAAAAATATTTAAAACAAGTTAATTCTTCTGTTTTCCCAGGTATACAAGGCGGGCCTTTAATGCACGTAATTGCCGGCAAAGCGGTTTGTTTCGGGGAGGCTTTAAAACCCGAATTTAAAGAATATCAAAAACAAATCAAAAAAAATGCACAGGCATTATGTGAAGAAATGAAAAAGCGCGGTTACCGCATTGTAGCAGGCGGAACAGACTGCCATGTTTTTTGCGTTGATTTAACTTCTAAAAATATTACCGGCAAAGCAGCCGAAACAGCACTTGATAAAGCAGGCATAACTTGCAATAAAAATACAATTCCGTATGACACACAAAAACCGTTTATCGCAAGCGGTATCAGGCTTGGTACACCTGCCGTTACAACACGCGGCATGAAAGAAAAAGATATGGTAAAAATTGCTGATTTTATTGACGGTGCAATAATTGCCGCAAATGATGACAATAAACTTGCACAAATTGCGGAAGATGTTAAAACATTTCTTAAAAATTTCCCGTTATATGAAGGGGGTGTATTATGATAGATGTAGGTATTATCGGTGGCAGCGGGCTTTGTAATTTAGACGGCTTAAAAAACAAAAAAGAAGTTGCGGTAAAAACACCGTTTGGAAATCCGTCCGATAAAATTATTACAGGCGAACTTGCCGGCGTTAAAATAGGTTTTTTAGCAAGGCATAACAGAAAGCATATTTTTACACCGACGGAAGTTCCTTACCGTGCAAATATTTACGCACTTAAAAAACTTGGTGCACGTGTGGTTTTGGCATTTAGTGCAGTCGGTTCTTTAACGGATAAAATGCCACCTAAAACTTTAGTTTTCCCGGATCAAGTTGTTGATAAAACAACTTTGCGTGCAAATACTTTCTTCGGTAACGGTTTAGTTGGGCATGCGCCTTTTGGGGAACCTTTTTGCAAATGTTTGCGCGAACTTTTAATAAAAGAAGCCAAGAATTTAAAAATTCCGCATTCAAAAAACGGAACTGTTATTGCTATGGAAGGCCCGGCTTATTCAAGCAAAGCGGAAAGCCAATTCCACCGCAAAATGGGTTGGCATTTAATCGGTATGACCGCTTGCCCCGAAACGAAACTTGCACGTGAAGCAGGCCTTGCTTTTGCTTTAACCGCTATGGTTACAGACTATGATTGCTGGAAGGAAGATGAAGAAGGCGTAACACATGCAAAAGTTTTAGAAACGATGAAAACAAACGAAGTTTACGCTAAAAAACTTTTAGCTGCGGTTTTGCCGAAAATCAAAAAATTAAAACGCTGCGGTGCTTGCAATGAAACATTACTTAACACATTTTCCGCAGAGCAACGCAAAGCACACAAAGCAACTTGGAACAAAATAAAACTTATTTTAGAAAAATAAATTTTAGGAGAACATATGCGTATTACTAAATTATTTGTATTTTGTTTATTAGGTTTTGCTTTAGCCGGTTGCCAAAAAACCGACGAAGAAAAATTTATAGATGCTATACAAGATGGAAACACTCAACTTGCAATAGAGTATATAAATAAAGGTGTTGATGTGAATAAGAAATACCAGGATGATGTGACTGCCCTAATGAAAGCAAGTGCAAACGGTTATATAGAGATCGTAAAAGAACTTATAAAGGCAAATGCAGACATTAATAGCAAAGATGTTGAAGGATTTAATGCCTTAATGGCAGCAAGCATACAAGGCCATACGGAAATAGTGAAAGAATTGATTAAAGCAAAAGCAAAAATAAATGATGTAGAAAATGGAGGCATGACAGCATTAATGGGGGCTAGTTATGAAGGACATTTAGACATTATAAGAGAATTAATTAAAGCAGAAGCCGATCTTAATATCGTCAACAAAAAAGGATTAAATGCTTTGTCCTTTGCTATTGGTTTCGACCAAACAGATGTAGTAAAAGAATTGATTAAAGCCGGTGCTAATGTAAATTATAGATCTAATAATGGAGGAGTAACTCCTTTAATATTTGCAAGTGGTAAAGGAAATTCGGAAATAGTCAAACAATTAATTAAAGCAGGGGCGAATGTTAATGCTAAAACTAATTCCGGTGAAACTGCTTTAAAACTTGCCAAAAATACAGAAATAGTGGAACTCCTTAAGCAAGCAGGTGCTAAGGAATAAAACTTATTTTATTTTCAACTTAAAAACCATACTTATATAATAGGTATGGTTTTTTGTTTTATAAGCGTAAATGGTCCATATTTGGTAAAATTTAAGGGATGACTATTATAAGCAAATATATCTCCAAAAACTTCCTGACAATGTTTGTCGGGATACTGTTTGTCCTTGTTTTTGTTGTATTCATGGGACAGTTTTCCCGTATATTTTCATATGCCATGCAGTATGGGGCAAATATTTTTTGGGTAATGTCAATGATGGTGTATTTGTTGCCTGATATTTTAGTTTTAAGTTTACCGATTTCATTTCAAATTGCACTACTGATGACCTTAACTAACCTCTCAAAAACAGGGGAGATTTTGGCTATGCGTGCATCAGGTTTATCTTTCAAAGAAATTACGCGCCCGATATTTTTTATGGCAATATTACTAACCCTAATTTTAATTTCTTTAAACGGATTTTTCAGCCCCATTGCTTTAAGAAATTTGGAACAACAAAAAAAAGAAATATCTTCAAAAATTTCAAAAATCTCACTTGAACCGCGAACCTTTATAGACCTTGGCGATTGGGAATTATATACCGAAGAAGGCGATAAAAAACGCCAAAATTTTACACAAGTTTTATTAACACGCAAAAATGATAACAGTGCATTAAATACCAAAATAAATGCCGCACAAGGCAATTTTGTTACAGAATCAAACGGCATTAAAATTGCATTAACAAAAGGCCAAATGCAACGCATAAGCGAACAAGAAACCGGCAAAATTATAACTGCTGAATTTGATACACTTAACTTATTTGTCCCGTTAGTTAAAGAAGTTAAAAAACGCGATTTAAAACCTTCCGAACAAACCACTTTACAACTGTTGGTAAACTTACAAAAAATGCAAAAAGACGAAAAGAATTTTGCAGATTATAAATCCCAACCCGGTACGCGTTTTGCTTGGGCTTTGGCACCTTTAATATTTTTCTTTTTAACTTGCCCTGTCGCATTTATAAAAGGCAAAAGTGCAAACAGGGCAGCTGCAATGGCCTTTAGTTTGGTTTTTATTTTAGGGTATTTTGGTTTACTTACCGTTTTACGTGATTTAGCGGAAAAATTGCCCATAGTTATACTCGCACTTTTACTACCGCTGTTAACACCGACAATTGGTTTTATTATCGGCAAAATTTCATGGAATAAGAGGTTAAAAAACTAATGTCTATAATTTCAAAATATATAGCAAAAAAGTTTTGGGGGCCTTTCCTTTTTATATTGTGTATTTTTTGTTTACTCATATTTTTAGGTGACAGTATCGAAAAAATACGCTGGATAAATTCCTATAACACAAGTTTAAGGATGGTTTTAAAATATTCGCTTTTTACTTTACCTGCTTGGATAGTGCAACTTTTACCTGTTGCTTGTTTGCTTAGCGGACTTTTGGTTATAACCGATATGATTTCAACAGGGGAGTGGACCGCTTGCCTTGCCGGCGGTTTTACCGTTAGGCAGATTTTTAAACCCTTGCTTGTATGCATCGGTATTATTGCAATATTCGGTTTTTGCGTACAAGAATTTATTGTACCTGATTTTACAAAGCGTGCGGAACTGACATTTCAACGCAAAATCAAAGGTAAAAAAGATTGGCACCTAAATGTTCAAAACGATGTTACTTTGCGTTTGGATGACAGGCGCATTTTATTTGCAAAGCAAGTTAAAGCGGACGCCGGATTAATGGAAGGTATGTTTATTGATATTTACGGTGATGACCTTGCCTTGATTGAGCAAATACAAGCCAAACGTTTTGTGTGGGATAATGAAAAAAGAGTGTGGAATTTTGAAGACGGAATATTAAGGAAATTCGGCAAAGAAGCAAAAGTTACGGAAGAATATTTTGATAAACTTGCATCAGATTATGCCGTACCCCCGGCCGAAATTGCTATGGGTAAAACAGAGGCAGATTTTTTAAGTATACGCGAAATTTTAACACGCATAAACTTTTTAAACAAAAGTGGCCTAAAGGTGAACCAGGAATATACTTTCTTGCAAACCAAACTTGCCGCACCGTTTGTAACATTTATTGTTTGTCTACTTGGTATGCCGCTTGCCATTGCTTTAAAACGCTCTTCAAAACTGTTAAATATAGTTGCCGCGATTGCTATCGGTTTTGGGTTTTGGTGGCTTGTATCTGTGTTATCATCTGCAGGGCAAAGCGGGATGATGCCTTCCTGGCTTGCCGCATGGGGCCCTGTGGTATTTTTCAGCGTCGTAATTTATTTTGAATTCAAAAAACTTAGGATTTAGTGGGTTTATTCTATTTTGATATACATATCCTGCTTTAATCTTTCTTCTTCCAGTCTTTTTTCACGCCTTTTATATTCGGCCATAAATTTTTTGTATTCTTTATCCGTTGGAGTTATTACTTGCATTTCTGAAGTTTCCGGAATATATTTTAAATAACTGTTTGGCGGAACATTTGTAACATTATATGCATAGCTATTTTCACGAGAAGGATTTGTTTCATGTATAGTAATATATTCTACGCAATTTTGAACAATGCTTGTAAGAACATAATTTTGTTTCAACACTTCTTTTAAACGCTTTTCAGGTAATCTATAATGGATATTTTTTGTCCTAACTCCTACAATACCAACTGGATCAATGTAATATTTCATATTAGTTCCCGGTGAAGAAAATTGAAATTTATAATTAGGTATTGTTTCTAATTTCAAATTAGGTCCTTCATATTTTGAAGGAACTTTTGCCTTCTTTTCATTAAGGCAAGTTAAAGATTTTTGTTTATCTTCTTTTAATTTTTGTTCTTCTTGCGGGGATAAAATAATCGGTATATCCCCTACCGCAACTTGCGGAACGAAAGTTAAAAAACCAAATAATAAAATAAAGCCAATATATAATTTTTTCATAAAATCTCCGTGTTAAAGTAATTTGTAAGATAATTTCATTGTATCATTTTTTACAAAAAATCCTTTCTCCGTAAATGCCTTTAAAGGAGAGTAAAAGTAAAATGTAGTTAATAATAAAAATCGTCAAAAATACCCAGTTTTGCACTTGCACAGGGATCATATAAAGTACAAATAAACCGGGTAAAAGGAAACTAGCCGCCAAACCGAAAATAAAGGCCGGCCTATGCGGAACGGTTTTATAAAGCAAGAATAGCGTTATCGGCATAGAAATATTTACACATAATTGTGCCACACCCCAAAAAGCCACATTTAAAGGCCCTAAAAAGAAAAACAAAGCCGCCAAAGGAACTGAAATTAAAATAACTTTTTTGATGCCAAATTTATCACATAAAATTCCGCCTATGGCTTTGCCTGCAAAAACAAAAGCGGTTATTATAAGCGGGTAAAGCATAATATCAAATTTTACCGTCTTGGCAAAACCCATAAAAGAGCGTATGCTTATGCAAAAAAGCAAAGCGCAGGCAATCAAAAAACCCCATTTGATTTTTGTTTTACTTTCATTTGCCAGTATTTTAAGTTGCGGAATAAAACAAATCAAAACCGCAATTAAAATGCTTGCAACTAAAAAAATTGTGCGGACTGTTGTGCTTTCCCAATAAAGTGTGCCGAGCGTTACCCCAAAAGCACCCGTTGAAACAAATATGCCCAAGGGCCACATTTTCTCTTTGGCTTTGATTAAAATTTCCGCCCCTGCCGCCGTGTGAAATAAGCAGTTGCCGACGCCGACTAAAATCACTTTCATCAGTTTTGGTAGCGGAAGTAAAAAACCTTCCAATAAGAGAATAAAGGAAAATAAAACAACTTCTTTTTTGCGGTTTGTTTTATCTAAAATA
>JBGVBB010000110.1:0-2727 GCA_045225155.1 Elusimicrobiaceae bacterium | reverse complement strand
CGCTCATGCTTATAGTTTTATAATAAACGGAACCGTTATTCCTTGGTGTTTTGGTAACTTTTTCAGGGTAAATTTTCGCTTCTACTTTATACATGCTTGCATCGTTTAATCTTTCTGTTTTTGAGATATCATCATAATCTAATATAACAACACCGTCTTTTGTAATACCTTCCGGTGTGGTCGCTTTCGCGGAAAGACGGTTCAGGAAAGGAGAGTAAGTCATCTTAATAGTTATATGATCCGGGTAATAACGTCTGGAAGTACCGGTATTTTCCAATTCTCTGATAAAACCATCGTTAAAATAATATTCCACCTCTTTATTTTCGGAATACCAACAACATTCATCCAAACAACTGTTGGGATTATTTTTCAATCTGTCATAAACGGTACCGGGATAAAAGGACAAGTCTAACAAGAAACAGACATCTTGTGCAGTGCCTGATCTATCTACCTTGGAAGAAACAATTTTAATCCAATTTTTATTTGTTTCTCCGTCTAAAGTTCTGTTCCCTGCACATGCAGTAAACAGTAAACAAAAAGTTAATATTAATAATTTCCTCATAATTTGATTATACTTTTTTTTTAAAACATTATGTACATTCATTTAAAATTTGTTACAATTTAAGAGGAGGTATTTTTATGAAATATTTTTTAACGATTTTAGCAATTTGTGTTTTATTTTGTGCTTGCAGCGGCAGTACAAAAAAAGATAAAGGGCATTATTCTTATAAAGAAAACGGTGTATTAGAAGAAGAATTTGATTTACTCATTGCCCCTCAAATGGACTATGAGGAAGATATTCCTTATGAGGAACAAATAAAGGCTATACAAAAAACTGCCCCCAAAACGACAGTCAAATTGGCACAACCTAAATCACAAAAGCCACAGAAAAAGCCTATAGCATTAAAGATTGATTAAATGCAAAAAGACAATATTACAGAAGACAAAACCAAGTACCTGTTTGATAGTTTAACTAAGGTTACAAATATCAGAACAGGTGCTTGTTTTTCTGTAGAAGAAATAAAAGACATTGCAGAGCAAGTTTCAAGAATCAATAAACTTAAAAAAGAAAATGATGCACTTATTTTAGCGCATTATTATTGTTCACCTAAAATTTTATTCGGTGTTGCTGATTTTTGCGGGGATTCTTACGCTTTATCCAAAAAAGCGAAAGAAGCAAAAGAGCAAAATATCATTTTTTGCGGCGTTACCTTTATGGCGGAAACCGCAAAAATTTTAAACCCAAATAAAAAAGTTATTCTCCCCCCTGTCACGGCAGGTTGTTCGCTCGCAAGCGGTATAACTGCCGGGGAAGTTTTGGCTTTACGTAAAAAATATCCAAATGCCAAAGTGCTTTGCTATATTAATTCTTCGGCTGAAGTTAAAGCCGTTTGTGATACCTGTGTAACATCCGGTAATGTTTTTAAAATCGTTGAGAATACCAAACAGGATCAAATAATTTTTGTGCCTGATTTATACATGGCCAAAAATATTGAAACATATTTAAAAAATAAAGGTATTAAAAAAGAAATTATTGCCGCAGGTGCAACTTGTTGCGTACATGATAAATTTACTTTAGAACAATTAAAGGAAGTAAAAGCTAAATATCCTGATGCTAAAATTATTTCACATCCGGAATGTTTACCCGAGGTTTGCCAAAATTCCGATTTTGTGGGCAGTACCGCAGGTATGCTTAAATTTGTTAAAGAAAGTAATGCCGAAACTTTTGCCGTTTTCAGCGAATGGGGCCTTATAAATATGCTTGAAGCACAAAACCCCGGGAAAACATTTTTACCGTATGGGCGAATATGTGCAAGTATGAAACGTAACAATTTAGATAATATTGAAGATGTATTAAAAAACATAAAAGATATACAAGAAATAAATTTAGACGAAAATTTATCTAAAAAAGCCAAACAGGCAATAGACAATATGTTTAAGGAGACAGAAAAATGATAGATAAAATTGTAGTTCTTGCTTTAGAAGAAGATACAGCACTCGGTGATATAACTTCAGACAATATTTTTACTTTAAAAGATAAATCTTCAGCACGTTTAGTTGCAAAACAAGATTTAATTTTATGCGGTGTAAATTTAGCTAAAGAAATTTTTGAACATATAGACCATAAATTAATTTTTAAAACTAAATTTAACGACGGTGATAAAATTAAAAAAGGTACAATTATCGCAACTGTTTCCGGGGCAACTTTAAGCATTTTGAAAGCGGAAAGAACCGCATTAAACTTTATGCAAAGAATGTCGGGGATTGCAACGCAGGCAAATGAATTAAATAAAATTTGCAAGAAATACGGTGTTATGCTTGTTGACACCCGCAAAACTTTGCCGGCACTTAGAAAATTTGATAAATATGCCGTAAAAACAGGCGGTGCAAAGAATCACCGCATGAGTTTATCAGACGCTGTTTTAATTAAAGATAATCATATCGCCGCGGCGGGTTCTATAACAAAGGCCGTACAAAAAATAAGGCAAAATATCGGCCACACAAATAAAATTGAAGTGGAAACAAAAAATTTAGCTGAAGTTAAAAAAGCATTAAAAGCCGGGGTTGATATTATTATGCTTGATAATATGACACCTAAAGAAGTTGAAAAAATGGTAGCTTTTGTTAAAGGCCGTGCGATTTTGGAAGCCTCAGGCGGAATAAACCCAAATAATTTGGAGCAATATGCCAAAACGGGCGTGGATGTTATTTCTATGGGGTGCTTAA
>JBGVBB010000109.1:0-6464 GCA_045225155.1 Elusimicrobiaceae bacterium | reverse complement strand
ATAATGACTTTTTAAATTTGGAAAAGCAACTTTTATCTTTAATTAAAGAGGTTAGGAAATATTATGTCTAACAATTCAAAATCGGTGCAATCGAATGTCAGCACCTATAATAAAATAAACACAATTTGCTTGACTATTATTGCTTCAGTAAGCATAATACTTGCACTTATTTATACACGCTCTATTTTAGTACCTTTGGTAATATCTGTATTTATTTTTACGATGATTACCCCCTTAGTTCGCTATATTAAATATTTTACGCGTTGGCCGAAATGGCTATGCGTTTTAATTGCAACAACTATCGTTTTGGTACCGTTGGTACTAATTATAATTTTCATTGCTAACTCTATATCAAATTTTGCACAAGAAGCACTGACTTACCGTGTAAAACTTCTGGAAGTATTAAACCATTTTACCGCTTTTTTAAAGGAATTAAAAATACCTGTACCGGAAGAATTCCTCAACTTTACAAGTATCAGGGAAGTTTTATCTGTTCCGCATTACGGAAAGTTTTTAAAAGGGGTAGGATCAGGTGCAATGACGTTCATTTCTTATTCTTTTTTAATCTTCATCTTTTTATTTTTTATGCTACTCGGTAGCGGTCGCACAAGGATTACCAACGATTTACTTAAAGAAATTCAAAATAAAGTTTCCGCTTATTTGTATATTCACATTATAATGTCAATAATAACCGGTTTTTGTGTATGGATAGTTTATGTTTCCTGCGGGCTTGATTTGGCAATAATGTTTGCAGCTTTAACGGTACTACTCAATTTTATTCCTAACTTAGGCTCGGTTTTAGCCGTCTTAATTCCATTACCGATTGCTTATTTGCAATTCGGATGGGGTGTAAAATTTATGTTGATTTTATTAATCCCTTCAATTTTACAGTTCGTTTTAGGAAGTTTAATTGAACCTAAAATTTTAGGTGACGGCGTTGATTTGCATCCCGTAGCTGTAATAGGTTCCTTGATTTTTTGGGGTCTTGTTTGGGGTATACCGGGGGCATTTATGGCCGTTCCCATGACCGCGGCATTACGCATTGTGCTTGCCAAACTTGAACCCACAAGGCCATTTGCCGAATTACTATCGGGCAGATTACCGAAATAAAATTAATTTATTTTAAATTTTTCCAGGCGGACATAAAATCTGCCGGCGGATTAACTTCGAAACTTTCCTGACGGTGTGTTATGGGGTTTTTAAATTCAAGTTTACGTGCATGCAACATCAAACGCGGTGCGGTTGCACCTTTATAAAGCCAGTCGCCCAAAACAGGGCAACCAAGCCAATTCATATGCACACGTAATTGATTAGTACGCCCTGTTAAAGGGTGTAACTCAACCCAATAAAATTTACCTTTCTGTTGCTTAACTTTAAATTTAGTTTGTGCTTCGCGGCCCACCGGTGATGCCTTAATTCTGCCACCTGCTTCACGCCCGATAGGGACATCAATTAAACCTTCTTTTTGGGGCATTTCACCGCAACATATTGCATTATAGGTTTTGTGAACTTCGCGGTTTGCAAACATTTCCATCATAGCAATTTGAAAACGTTCGTTTTTTGCAATTAGCATTATACCGCTTGTTTCCTTATCAAGCCTGTGAACAAGCCCAAGGCGTGGCATATCTTTATCAAAATTCGCAGGAGGATTTGCATATATAGCGGAAACTAAAGTTTCTTCAGATGCAAAAAGGGCGGTTTTATTTTCTTCCCAAGCGGGGCTTTGCGGATGAACTAAAAGCCCTGCCGGTTTATTGATTACAAAAAAGTTTTTGCCTTCAAAAACAATCAGATCTTTAACATTTAATGTATTTTTAACAGCAGGCCAAATTATTTTTATTTCGTCGTTTTCTTCCAGGGGGTAAGATGGTTTTACCGTTTTACCGTTAACCGTAATTTGCCCCTTTTTTATAAGATTTTGTATTAAATTCCTTGAGTGTTCCGGGAAGTTTTCCGTAACAAAAATATCAAGCCTTTCAGGCCTTGGCTGAGTATAATTTAAAATATCTTGTTTGGCTTTCATTTTTCTTTTCTCTTAAATAAAAATACTGAAATAACTATTAAAATTATAGCAATTATTTGTGAGGGCGAAAAGCCAAACAAACCGGCACCGCGGTCATCAAACCTAAAATATTCAAGCGTGAAACGAATAATACCGTAACCAAGCAAATACCCTGCAAAAATTACACCTTTTTTATGCGGTTTTTGATAGAAATAAAACAAAACAAAAAATAAAATTAATACGGAAAGACTTTCCATAAGTTGGACAGGATATAAGGAAACATTATGTAAATGCCCCGGCACTAAACTCTGCGGATCCGTATATTTGACAGCTAAAAAATTATGCGAAATTTTACCGTAACAACACCCGGCTAAAAAACAACCTATCCGCCCGATTGCATGCCCAAGTGCAAGCGGAACGGCAAAAAAATCAAGTGCCGGCAATATGGGCTGTTTATGTTTTTTAAGCCAAATATAACCTGCCGTAAAACCGCCTATAAGCCCGCCGTAAAAAACAAAACCGTATCGTATTTTGTCAACTAAACTTGATGTTATAAAACTATCAAAATTAAACCAAATATAAAATATTTTTCCCCCAACAAGAGCCCCGATAATTATCCAAAAAACAAGATCAAAAATTTTATCTTTTGCTAAACCGAGTTTTGCTTGCTGTTTATAACAGTAATAAAGACCGGCACAGTAGGCCAATGCCGTCATTATGCCATAAGCAGGTATTGAAAACCCAAAAATATGTATAAACGGATGCATTAAAGCATATCCTCCAATAGTTTAGGATTTTCCTTAGCCATCTTAAGATAAGGATTTGTTTTAAGTTCCTGTCCGATTGTACTTTTAAATCCCTCATTACTGACGCCGTAAGAATGACCGGAATAAATTATTGTATTTGCAGGTAAAGCAGAGAGTATGATTAAACTTTGTATCAATTGTTCGGGATTAGCACCGGGCAAATCTGTTCTGCCAACGGAATTTACAAATAAAGTATCCCCCGTAAATACAATGTTATCTATTTTAATACAAACAGAACCCCTTGTATGCCCGGGTGTTAAAAGAACATCTATATTCAAACCGGCAAATTCAAATCTTTTAGGTGCTTTATACGTATTGATGCAATCGACGGGAAGTGAACAAAATGCCTCGTCTTTTTCTTCCAAATAACCTTTGAGTTTAAATTCTTTAAGCAATTTATCGGCATCTGTCATGTGATCTTGATGGGCATGCGTAAAAAATACGGCAACAGGTTTTAGAGATTTATCATTTAAAAATTTACGTATTGCAGATATGTCCCAAGAAGGATCAATTAAAATGGCCTGGCCTTGATTTTCAACGATGTAAGTACAATTAGACATCGGTCCTAACATAAGTGTATATATCTTCATTTTTTTATCCTAAATTCTATTTCCCCTTCGCGTGCCATATTATAATTGACGCGGGCTTCTTCTTCCAAAAAAGAGCGATCACCGGAAAGAATTTTATTATATTCTTCATTTAACTCTTCATACTCTGTATCAAGTGCGGTAATCTTGTCATTTAATTCACGCATTTTAATAGAATTATGAAGTAATGCAGAAAAACTGCTATTAAAAACTAAAACTGCTATTACAACGAGCAAAAGTACTAACATAATATTACGTTTATTCTTAAATATTTTCATCATCATTTTAAAAGGTAACCAGCATATTTTGCTTTTTTACCGAGTTCCTCTTCAATTTCAAGCAGACGGTTATATTTTGCCGTTCTTTCCGCTCGGGCAGGTGCACCTGTTTTAATTGCACCGGCATTTACTGCAACGGCAAGATCTGCTATAAAAGTATCTTCCGTTTCACCTGAACGATGGGAAATTATCGGCAAATAGCCGGCTGTTTTTGCCATCTTTATAACCTGCACGGTTTCCAAAACCGTACCTATTTGATTTAATTTTATCAAAATTGAATTTGCAATTTTACCTGTTATACCTTGTTTAAGACGTATAGGGTTTGTAACAAATAAGTCATCCCCGACTATATTTAATTTTTTGCCAAGTTCTTTAGTAAGATATTGCCAAGCAGGCCAGGCATCTTCTTGCAGAGGGTCCTCTAAAGAAATCAAAGGATATTTTTTTACCCAATTTTTATAAATTTGCGTAAGCCCTTTATAATCGAGTTTTTTTCCTTCAAAATAATAAAAACCGTTTTTAAAAAATTCGCTTGAAGCGGCATCCAATGCAATTTTCATTTTTGGGTAACCTGCCTTTTTGGATGCATCAACAAGTATTTTTAAAGCATCTTCGTGTTTTTTTAACTTCGGTGCAAAACCGCCTTCATCACCGACAGCAATGCTCATTTTTTTACTCACAAGCAAAGTTTTTAAAGTGTGGTAAGTTTCACTTGCCGAACGTAGAGCTTCTTTAAAAGTTCTGGCAAAAGCAGGTACAATCATAAATTCCTGAATATCAAGGCCGCTGTCTGCATGCTTACCGCCGTTAATGACATTTAACATGGGGACAGGCAAAAGATATTGCTTTTCCTTAATATCGTAAACCTGCCTTAAATATTTATAAAGCGGTATATTTTTACTCGTTGCACCTGCACGCAAAACCGCCATAGAAATGCCCAAAATAGCATTTGCTCCGTATTTTGTTTTATTGGAAGTACCGTCTAATTTTAAAAGAACTTTATCAATTTCAGTAACATTTTTGAAATTGCGACCTACTAAATGTTTTTTTAATTTTTCAACATTTTTCTTGGCTTTTAAAACCCCTTTACCGAGAAAACGATTTTTATCTTTATCCCTAAGTTCAAGTGCTTCATGTGTGCCTGTTGAAGCACCGCTGGGAACACTTGCTACCCCTATAAAGCCCCCTTCTAAAATCACAGTTGTTTTAAGCGTCGGGAAGCCCCGCGAGTCTAAAATCTCGCGTGCGTAAATATCCTTAATTTTCATAATACCCCCGTATTATTTATGATAAGTTTGCGATTATTTTTTTAGCCTCAGAAATCAAAATATCCGGAAGTTTCGGATCTTTCGCTTCGGCATAAATCCTTATCAAATTTTCCGTCCCTGACGGGCGGAGAGCAAGCCAAGCACCGTTTTTTAGGATAAATTTAAAACCGTCGCTTTGGTCAATACGCCAAACAGACATTTTATTTATTGATAAAGGCGGTCTTAAATTAAGCTTTTCCATAATTTGCATTATTTCAACAGCTTTTTTGGGGATACTTACTTTTTTGTCATAACAGGGTTTGTACTTTTTATAAAAATCCTTAAAGATTTGCTTTAAATTTTTGCCGCTCATGGCAATCATTTCAAGCACCAGCATACAGGCCAAAATGCCGTCTTTATCCGGGGTATTACCTGCAAGTGCTATACCGCCTGATTCTTCCGCGCCGAAAATATATTGCCCGCTCATCATAAGTTCGTTTATGTATTTAAAACCGACCGGTGTTTCCCTAACGGACATACCGTGGTTTTTGGCTACTTCATCAATTAAATTTGTGGTTATCAAACTGCGGCAAACACGCCCTTGTTGTTTGCGTTGTAAAATAACGTGTTCAAGCAAAATAGGTGCAATTTGGTTAGGGGAAATCCACTCCCCGTCCGGCCCGATTATGCCGAATTTGTCACAATCGGTATTACATGCAATACCCAAATGTAATTTTTTACTTACAACAAGTTTACCTAAATCTTTTAAAGATTCAGGGCCGGCATTTGGAACCTTTCCGCCGAACAAAACATCACGGCCTTCGTTAATACCGTATATTTCGACCCCACCGCATTTAGTTAAAAATTCGCGGAAATAGTTATCTGCGGCACCGAAAATAGGATCTATACCGATTTTTAATTTCGCTTTCTTAATTGCTTTTACATTTATAAAGGACATTAAATGCTGCAAATATTCATCCCTGAAATTTTGTTCCGTTACTGCGGCATTTTTATAACCGAATTCAGTAATTGTACGCGGAACCATATTGACAGGCGGTGTTTTTGCCTCTATATCGGCAACGACTTCGTTATTTGCAATACCGCCGTAATAAGAAATCCATTTAAGGCCGTTTTGATTATATTCACCTTCACTTGCCGTAATAATAACAGCCCCGACAGCACCCTCATTTAAAACTGCCCATTCGGCAACCGGTGTAGGTAAAGGGTATTTCGCACGGCGAACGGTTATACCTTTTGAAGTTAAGACATCACAAACAACATCCGCAAGATTTTGGGACATAAAGCGCGTATCCCCACCGACCAAAACAAGCGGGCGTTTAAATTTTAAACCCTTTTCCGCTAAATGTTTTTTATAACCTTCACCTTCAAAACCATAATAAGAATCAGTAAAGATATGTTCGGCGATAGCACAAGCCAAACGATAGATATTATGGGCAGTTACTGTTTGCCCTAAAGTGCCGCGAAACCCGGCGGTAGAAAATTTTAAATCTGTTGCCATAAAAAACCTCTAAAATTGGAAATTG
>JBGVBB010000108.1:0-5714 GCA_045225155.1 Elusimicrobiaceae bacterium | reverse complement strand
ACCTTTTAAAACAAGCCGGTGCTAATGAGTAGGAAATGAAAAAGAAAATAATAATTATAACAATATCAATGGTCGCATTAATTATATTGACTATTGGAATAGGAACAAAAATGTTATTAAATTATGAGTTAGATAATGAGTTGTTTAAAGCCGTATCCGGGGAATTAATTATGGATATAGGGTACTCAGGCCATGGAGATATAAAAAAGGTAAAGGACTTGATAAAGCAAGGTGCAAATGTAAATAGTGTTAACAAAAACGGAACTACTTTGCTTATGCGTTCTGAAGACCTAGATATAATACAAGTTCTTTTAGAGGCCGGAATAGATGTTAATAAACAGGACGATTTCGGCAATACTGCTTTAATGTTACATATTGATGAACCCGAAATCGTTAAATTACTTTTATACGCAAATGCTGATGTAAATATAAAAGATGAAAAAGGAAATAATACTTTGATGCGTGCCTGCAGAGAAGGTTTTGCAGATACTGTTCAGTTAATACTGGATACTAATAAAGCAAAAATAAACGAAACAAATAAAAGAGGGCAGACTGCCTTAATGTTAGCTAGCGGATTAACGGTGAAAAGGATAATGCCTACCAGTTCTTTTTTGGCCTCAGAGAAGGGGCATTTAACCTGCATACAATCATTATTAAAAAGTAATGCCGATGTAAATATAAAAGACAAGACAGGAAAAAATGCACTCATGTATGCAACTCAACTGGTGGATACAAAACAACAAGATTATAAAGATTTTGATATTAAAAATATACTTTCTTACTCTGTAATTCCAAATGAACATTTACAAATTATTAAGTTATTATTAGAACAAGGTACAGATATCAATTTAAAAGATAAATCAGGCAAGACCGCTTTAGCCTATACCAAAGGAATAGAATCAAACAACTATCCTAAAGAGGTGAAAGATTTATTAAATGAAATAACTAACTTATTAAAAGCCGCCGGGGCTAAGGAGTAAGAAAAGTATAAATTATGAAAAAAATTATTTTAATATTAGTAAGTATCGGTACAATTGCGGCATGTAATAATGTGCCGCAAGAAAAGCAAAAACAAGATTCAACTATCCCTAAAGAGGCTATTAAAATACAAGAAACAAAAGTCGAAGAAGATATTCCTAATCTTGTTAGCGAAGATGCCGTTGAGGATAATGATCATTATGAAAAACTACGTTTTTTTGCTGAACGGGGTAATTTAAAAGAAGTGGAAAACCTTATCACATATGGTGTGAATATAAATAAATTAAAAATAAGGGAAGATATGGATGAATATTACGAAGACACTCCACTTATGCTTGCCGGAAGAAAAGGGCACTTGGATGTGGTAAATTTATTATTAAAGCATGGCGCAAATGTAAACCAAATTACGCTTGCCGCGGAACGTGATATTGAACCCGGGGATGATTCTACCGCTTTAGAATTGGCTTGCAGTTGGAACCATATGGATGTAGTAATGACCTTAGCAAAAGCCGGAACAAATGCGAGAAGTATTTTATATTGTGCTTGTACAAAAGGAAATGAAGAATTGCTAAAAATGGCATTAGAAAAGAAAGTGCCTTTAGATACTACCTATGGGCAAGGTTTTTCCCCTTTGATGTTGGCAGCGGAACGCGGATATAGTAATATTGTTAAAACTCTTATCGAAGCTGGTGCGGATGTAAATTACAATAATGATTTTGACGGGGAAAAATATACCGTATTAGACGCTGCGAAAGTCAATGGCCATTTGGATACAGCAGAAATTCTAAAATCCGCCGGGGCTAAGGAGTAAGGAAGGAGATAATAGTGAAAAAAGTCCTTTTAATAATAGGTATATCGGCCCTAGTAATTAAGGGAATGTTAATATATACTAAGTTAGCAAAACGAGGTATTGTATCGAATAATAAAAACCAAAATGTACAAATTGTGAATACAGGAGATAAAAATATGGATACAAAAGAATTAGAAATTATACCCACATTAGAAAGTAAATCAAAGGCAAAAAATTATGCGTGGGCAGGCAATTTTCAACTTGTATGGAACGATTTTATGAATGAATTGGTAAAAGGACCGATTAAATTTGACGGCAATCAGCCGGAAACAGCAAACCAATTAAACAAACAAAATTTTACTATAGAAGATTTATCTGAAAATGCATATTATAAAAAATGGGGTGAAATTTCCCCCCTACTTAAAGCCGAAATTGAAAACGGTATTAAAACGAAATTTAACGAAACGAGTGATTTGTTAAATGAAATAGACTGGACACCTAGCCAAGAAGAATATATAAAAAAATATTTATTTTACTCCATGTTAAAAAAGAATTTTACATTTACGGAAAAATTGGATAATTGGGGTAAGGGCTCATTTAAAGGAGTTACAAAGCCCGTAGAATATTTCGGTATAAACGGAAGTGACAACAGGGCCGGTAATGTAATCCACACCGTTTTTTACAATAACAAAGATGATCACGCTGTTTATTTAGAATCTAAGCAGGGTGACATTGTTTATCTGTTTAGAACAGATGAAGAAGGTTCCTTAGAAGAACTTTATAAAAAAATGTTTAAAAAGAGAAATGAAGAAATAAGTAAAATTAACGAAGAAGCAAGAAAACGCGGAGTATTGGTAGATATCAATGCAGATTTATGGGAAAAAGATGAATTTAAAGCCCCTATGTTAGATTTTAATATTACCCAAAATTTTGATGAACTTTGTAATAAAAAAATTCTGTCTAAAGATAGTGACAAATATTACATTATTACAAAAGCATTGCAAAACATGCAATTTCAGATGGATGAAGCCGGTGCAAAACTAAAATCGGAAGCAGCTATTGAGGTTAATGAGACTCTTGGTTTGCCGGAAATAAATATTGAACCCATTCAATATAGATATCTCCATTATACCGGGCGTTATGCTATTTTTGTGACCGAAGATATAGGAAAAGAAGAACCTTATTTCGCTATGCTGGTAAATGACCCTTCTGTTTTACAATCAGATAAAAAAGAAGATAATTCTAAAGAAGATAAAAACCTTCCCAGAGTAAAACCGCCGGAAGGCTATCAACCTAAACCTACAATTGTTAAACCTGCAATTCAGCCTATAGATACAAAACTGCAAGATAAATTTATTACAGCTTGCCGTTACGGAAACAAAAATGACGCGGAAGAATTACTGAAACAAGGCGCAAATGTAAATGCAAGTGTGTTAGGGCAAACCCCTTTAAAAAATGCCATATTAGGTGATAAGCCGGAAATTGTAAAACTTCTTTTACAAAACGGGGTAACCGTAACTAAATATGAATTAACTTTAGCCAAAAATCATAAAAATGAAGAAATTATAAAATTACTTGAATCCCCCGTTAAACCAAAACCGATTACTGAAGAACAACCCAAGAAAGAAGAGAAAAAAATAGATCCGAATACTTTCCCCGCTTATTTCTCACTAGATTCGGTAAAAAAATGGATTGATGCAGGCGGAAATGTAAATGCAAAAGATAGTAAAGGGAGTACTCCCCTTCATTATGCCTCAGGGCATTGTGAAGATTTTTATGATCCGACGAGATTAACCGCACCTCAAATGCTGCCTGACATGGAAGTAATCAAATTATTACTGGAAAAAGGTGCAAATATTAATGCTAAAAATGATAAAGGGCAAACACCTCTTTATAACTCATTTGGTTGGGGTTGGACGAGTTTATTATTAGATAATCATGCCGAAGTTAACATAAAAAACAATGACGGGAATACTCCGTTGCATCATGCATCACTTACAAGGCATACTGAAGATGTAAAACTATTATTGGAACACAAAGCAAATGTTAATGCCAAAAATAATGAAGGAAACACACCTTTACATATTATTCCCCTTACTTCATTTTTTGACAATAAATATGCAAGTAAACAATTGGAAATTAAAAGAGATTCCGATATAGTAAAATTATTATTGGAACAAAGGGCAGATGCAAATATAAAAAACAATGACGGTAAAACCCCGCTTGATATTGCAAGAGACAGAAATTATACGGAATTGGTACAGCTTTTCAAAGGAGAATTACACCCACAAACCGAACCAGATATGTTATTCGACGAAGCATTTGATAAAGAATTGTCTAATATTTTGGATGAACCTCGCAAGTGGTTCGATGACCAAATTCATCCTATTGATTGGAATCGCTTCATTAAAGTCATAAAATCGAGTGCTTATTTTAGCCCAAAAGATAAATCAGGCCATCCTTTTTTAGCTAGAGTAATAATGGCCCCTACACCCAATGCGGCCAATTCTCAAAACGAACCGGAACAACGCGCGCAAGCAGTGGAAGAGTTACTTAAAAGAGGAGCGAAACTGGAAGATGTAACCGATAAAACCGGAAAAACAGCATTGATGATGACAATTGAAAAAGGGAACTTGCCTGTTATTAAAGTAATTTTAAAATATACTTCTAATGTAAATGCCTCGGATGAAAACGGAAATACAGCATTAATGTATACCGTTAACCCGCATTATAGGAAACTGGCAGGTTTCCCCCTAAGATTTGAGGCTTCTTACACCGGTCATATTGAAATGATACAAGAACTTTTAAAAGCCGGTGCGGATATAAACCATAAGAATAATCAAGGAAAAACCGCTCTGGCAATGGCAAAAGATACCCTAACACAATGGAGCGGTGGGCAAAGTGTGAGGGATGACACTATATATAGTATTAATGATACTAAAACACTTGAACAAATAATCAGTATTTTGGAATCAGCCGGAGCAAAAGAGTAAAAATTATGATATATGTCATTCAAAGTATTCTATCATTATTATTGATAGGGTGTACTACTTTTATAGGATATCGTTTATTTAACTGGGCATTTTTCACGGGTGATATTTTATTAGTAAATATTGTTTATCTCGTTTGGTTTATAATTGTCTTTTCATTAGCTCTTATAAACGGAGCATCCATTCATAAATATATCGTAAATAAAAAAGAGCTTGAACTATTTAGCCATATAGTAGCGATTATATGGGTTGTATCAATACTTGCCATAGCTGTTTATGTTTGGTTTAAACAACCTTATACTACCGGTACGATAATTACACGTGCAATATGGAGTTATCTTTTATTTGCTTTAGCTGCGGTTACTTATCTTATGATTAGATTAATGTACGACACAAAGTAGGGAATTAAGTAATAAATAAAACTATATAATTCCTTTATGCTTACGCAAATAAAGCCTTGCAAAAGTAAATGTCAGTAAGGCACTGATAAATATTAATATACTGGGAATTACCGGGTACCATTTAGAATAAATGCGTGCATCATAAGGATTACGCGGATCTACCCCGACTTTACGTGCTTGCCCGATAGCATGTGAATCATAATGAGAAGAAGAATTTTTACTCACTATTTCCCCTTCAATTCCGTTAAAAGTATATGCAACTCTTTCCGCGTACATTGTTCTTTTTTTACCCTTTTCATCTTCACTTTTATGTGATTTAAAACCAACAACCGTACCCTGTATTATAACAGCATTTTTAAAAAATTTATAGTTATCATACAAGAGCCAAGTACCGGTTGCGCCAAGCCCTACAGGCACAAAAATAACTACAAAAAACATTATTATATTGACAGCAAAAGAAAAAAGCTTTTTGTTATCTACATACGGAGAAAAGAAAAAGGCAAGTGCAAAAAACATTAAGCCGGCTATTATAGTACCCGGAGTAAATATTAAAAC
>JBGVBB010000107.1:0-5445 GCA_045225155.1 Elusimicrobiaceae bacterium | reverse complement strand
TAAACTCAGAAGGGCTTAAAGGAGATATATGGAAAGAACCGAAACCAGCAGTTCATCGCTGAAAAAAATAAAAGCAGTTATAAACTGCTTTTAATAAGGAGATTGTCGATTCGCTTTATTACTAACAAAGCGAAGAAATAATCACTGTAATTAACCGCCAAACTCTTTAATTGGGCTTAACGGATTTTTCAACTAACCAAGACTTCAATCGTTCTGGATCTTTGGCGAACAATTTTGCAAGCGAATCATTTAGGACTTTAGAGGAGATGCGATGTTCTTCGTGTTTTCTCAAAAGTAACATAGCTTGCAAATTGCGATCTTCAATTTCACGAAGAGTGTCACAATCAATATCAGTAGCTAATTCTATTTGAACAGTTTCTGGATGAATAGCATTGCTAAGTTTAGGGCAATCCCTACACGCTTCTTTCAAAACTGTTCTAGCTACATCGATTGTGATTGAAGCATCGGTATAAATTTCTTCGCCATAGAGTCCACCATCTATATCATTTAGAGATGGCTTGGAATAGATTGTGTAGTCGAAGGTTGCTTCGCTAGAATCTTGAATGAAAAGGACGTGGCCCGATGAAAGATTAAAAATTTGTTCCATATAATTCTCCTTTAAAAGCACGAAAACACAAACACACGAAAACACGAAAAGAATTTTTTCGTAAGCTACTGCATTAAGAGAAAAAATACTTGTAGCAAATGGGTTTTAAACTCAGAAGGGTTTAAAGGAGAACTATTGGAACTAAATTTCCAAGGAACTAGACTCGCAAGAAAATCCAAAAAAGGCCAGACAAAAAGAAAAAACCTCTCACAGGGAGAGGCTTATTGTTCCTAGATACTAGTTACCGAAGTATCTAGTTGGATTAGAATCTAGGAAGTCTTCATCTTTGATGATAGGAGTTGCTCCCTCTCGGATGAGAGTGTTGTTAGAAAATTCCGAATCAAAAGCAACTGGTAAGACATAAACATCTCGGTTGAAACTTAAACCGAAGCCTAATGTAATTTGGCTTCCAGATTGTTTTTGGATTTCCATTGCGACTAAATGTTGACACAAGCCAGCAATAATTCTTCCGCTTTTTGGAAAATTATTTTTGTCAACTTGAGTTTGGTTTGGATATTCAGTAACAATACAAGCACCAATATCTAATGCTTTTGCGATATAAGTATCATATCCTTTGGGATAGATATTATCGAAACCACAAGGCAAGACAATGATTGTTTTTTGATTTTGCAAAAAGCAACTATCTAAAACAAGTTCGGAAGTTCCTTTGGAAGCTCCAACGCAAATAATCTTATCTTTAAGTTGATTATTTACGATTGTTTTAATAGCTTGTTCTCCAGAACGAGTTGGCTTCCTGGTTCCGATAACAGAAGCAATTTGATTTGGTGATTGGAGTAACGATCTATCTCCTTTGATGAAAAGCACAAACGGTGGATTATAGATTTCCTTCAAGATTTGAGGATAATCGGCATCTAACAATGTTAAAACATTGTTAGTATCAATATTTTCTAAATATTGTGCTAAGCCATCCGTATTTTTGTTGCTGATGTCTGCATAGATTTTATTCCAATCGCCTTCATATTTAACTGCGAGAGCAATAAGAATTTCTCTACCTGTGAGGGGTGAATGATTTTCCATTCGGTTAGTTTTTGTTTCCATATATAAATCTCCTTTTGAAACAACTATCCGCATTTCAAAAGAAGCGGAAAGTTGTATTGTGGTAAAGCTACTGCATTTAAGGAACAATACTACTTGTAGCAATATGTGGATAAAATCAGTCTTGTTCAGAAGGGGATTTATGGAAATAAAAAACCTCTTTCAATTAAGAAAGAGGTCTTTAAATTTTACGATTGAAAGCTAGAATGGAAGATCATCATCTGGTAAATCGATGGATTCTAAATCATCTGAAGAAGTTTCTGGTTCTTCTGCATCAGATTTTTCTCTTTTTTCAAGATTTTCGATGCGACCAACTACAACTTCGAGCTTTGAACCTTTAGTTCCGTCTTGACGTGTGAACTTACGTTGGTTCAATTCGCCTTCAATCAAAATAAGATTGCCTTTCTTCAAATACTTAGATGCATAATCAGCGTTGTTTTTGAAAGCAACACAATCGATGTAATTAACATCTTCATCTTTTTTGTTTGAAGGTTTGACTGCTAAGGCAAATGGTAAGAAGTTGTTACCTTTAGTTCCTTGGCGAACTTCTAAATCGTTCGCAATTCTACCTTTAATAAAGACTTTGTTCATAAGCTATCCCCCTTTCTTTTAAGTTTATTTTACTACTCATTAGTAGGAAATTCATCAAATTCAGTAGATATATAGTCATTATAATCAAGAACGATTTCTTCGTTCTTGTATTTTGACTTTACTTTGAAAATAGCATCTGAGAGACTATTTGCACGAACAGACACTACTCTTTGTAGTGTTTCTGTAATTTGAATATTGAATTTCTTTGAAGCTCCCATATAATTCTCCTTTAAAAGCACGAAAACACGAAAACACGAAAACACGAAAAGAATTTTTTCGTAAGCTACTGCATTAAGAGAAAAAATACTTGTAGTAAATGGGTTTTAAACTCGGAAGGGCTTAAAGGAGAACTATTGGAGCAAAAATAAAAAAAAGGGGATAAACAATAAAAAGGTAGAATAAGAATGATGCCAGCGGTTAATTGCAGTCATCCGATGAACTGCATCATTTGAGTTGGGTGTGGCAACGGCTAAAGCCAAGGGCTAATTGACAATTATAAAATAATTGCAAAAAGAAACCACAAAGGCTTAAATAATGCGATTTATCTCATTGATAAGACTTTCAATCATAAAGCGAAGAGCGATTATTACGATCGCTCGTAAAATGAGCTTTATTTTTTCTTTTTTGTTAGGGTTCATATTTTTCTCCTTTCACTTTTTGTTTGAAGGAGAAAGAATATACCATAATCAATTAGGGCTAACGCCTGGCCAGATGCTAGCAACAAAATATTGAATTTTTCTAAAGAAAAGAATATAATAATAGTATGAAATTGTAATCATTTCGTTAGGGTTCTGGTTACAATCAAAACAAAGCTGATCCACCATATGTAAGTCTCAAAATTAAATGGATCAGCTTTTTTTATTTTTTACGTTGGTTATCAGATAAACAAATAATATAATTTAATTGCTCGAAGGCATCCCAAAAAATCGTTCATTAAGGCCTTTTGAGCCAGCACGGCCGAACGCACAAATAAGCTGTGCTGTTTTTATTTGTTTTCTTATTGCATTTCCCTGGGTTTAAAAAGATAATATAAACATAATGTGAGAACTGGTGGGCCCCCCTTCCTGGTTCTCTTTTTTATATATCTAATTTAGACAGTTATAGCTACTTTTATAAGATGTTTGAAACAATCATAAACAAATAACTATTGCAGTCTTAAATTGTTTAAAAACGATTCTTTTGAATCAAATTGCCATCGCTTTCGCCTCTGAAATCTCAACGTATGTATTATCAATAAGATATATGGTTGAGATTGACCTGCCTTTTATGAAACTGCATTAGATATTACCCAAAAATAAATATCCATTAAATGCCAGGTTTCAAATAGACAGATACTTTTGCCTTTGTAGGAAGAAAACGCCCAAAAGAGTGATATACGATTTCGGACAAATAAAGCACATATGCACGAATACACGAACGTGCTTTAGTGCGTTTACACATTTGTGCATTTGTGTTTATGTGCTTTCGTGCTTTTATACATTTGTGTTTTCGTGCTTTTTGTGTTAAAATGTAAAAAAGGAGACTTACATGAGCACAAAAGTTATAACAATTTGCAACATCAAGGGTGGTGTAGGCAAATCAACGCTAAGTGTAAACTTAGCGTCTGCACTTGCATTGAAGAAATACAAAGTTCTGGTAATCGACTTTGATCCACAGGCAAATGCTTCCCTCGGCCTTGGTGTTATAGCAAACTCAATCGAACCAACAGTTGCATCCTGGCTTTTTGTTGAAAAAGGCCATACTACAACTTTTTCAGAGACTGTGAGACACGTTAAAGACAATATTGACTTATTGCCTTCGAATATATGTCTCGCAACCATAGCACCTATAATTGAAAAACCAATACTGTTAACTAACAACAAAGACGAAGAAGTAATAAAAGAAGCACGAAACACTCTTTTCAATAAGTTGTTAAATACAGAAGAGACATTCAGCTACGATTACATAATTATAGATACTAATCCACACTTGGATATTCTAACCATTAATGCACTTTGCGCATCAGATGAAATTCTTATTCCGATGCAACCAGAGGTATTCTCTATGCAAGGCATACTCACTTTGTTAAATACAATACAAGATATTCAAGAACAGTTTGATACTGAAAAAAACGAAATGACTGTTAATGGATTAGTATTCACAAAAGTTGATTTGCGAAGAGCATCAGTAAAACAGCAAAAACAAAGAATAATAGATAACGTTGTTAAATATCGTAAAACTTATTTGTATGAAAGTGTGATCAAACAGCTAACCGATTATGCGGAATCTGTAAATTACAGCCAAAGTGTTTATGAATATAGAAAGCACGGTAGTGCTGCAAAAAACTTTAATGAATTTTTCAAAGAATTTTTAAAGCGAGAAAAACAAATTGATAAAGAAAAGGAAGGTAAATAATTATGGGAAAACTTGATAAAGCTAAAAAAGAAGTTAGAACTGCTACTGATAATTTGTTTGCTTCTACTAATCGACCATCAGTAGTCAAAGAAGTTAAAAAAGCAAACGATAAAATAGAAGAACTAGAAAAACACGAAAGCACTAATACACCAAAACGTAATAGTGCTAACAAAAAGATTAAAGATAAACGTGATGCTCGATTAAATCTCGATATAGATTCAGATTTACTTATAAAATTAAAAGTTTATGGAGCAAGAAATCACAAAACCTTAAAAGCTCTGGCAGAAGAAGCAATCTATAAAACTTATGCAGATTTAAAATAGGATGCTAGTGCATCCTTTTTTTATCAATGAAGTTAATTCTTTATGCATATACGCATATGCGTATGGGTTTTAAACAGTTATTAAATAGTTTAAACAGAAAAGTTTGTATTATTCTTTTTTTGGTTCTTTTTTTCTTATAAGTATCCTATTTTTTCCACGCAAATATCCTATTTTTTCCACAAATCACATAAAACAATCGCAAATATCCTATTTTTTCCACGTTTTAATAGCAACTTTTCTTTGAAAAACCAAAATTTCTATTTTTTTAACTAAATAAAATGTGTTCAATTTGTGCTTTTGTGCTAAAAGTGTGTTTTTTTAGGATAGTAACCTTTTATTTGAAAAAAGTATTGATATATATATCCTAGTCTTGTATTCTTTAAAAGGGATATAAAAATATGGGGAAAACAAACGTTAAACAAACAGTTCAAGTAAAATATAGAAACGAACTTAGCCAATTATGCATTAATTCTA
>JBGVBB010000106.1:0-9474 GCA_045225155.1 Elusimicrobiaceae bacterium | reverse complement strand
ATTTCCGGTGCAATTGAAGAAGCCTCCCCCCTCACATAAGGTACAATACAATAAGAGCATTTACAACTGCATCCGCGCATGATGCTTACTTGGCCTGTAATTTTTTTTGTATTTTCTTTTGGACTTCCGACCGTTTTAACCGGTTTAAATAAGGAACTGTTTTCCAAAATTGACGGGAATTTATCAAGTGATTTTGCACCGCAAATAATATCTGCTTGAGGAAAGCGTTTTTGAACTTTTTTACCAAGGCGCTCGGCCGCACAACCGGCAAAAATAATTTTACGGCCTTGTTTTTCCTTTTTCCATTTTTCAAGACGGCCCAGATAAGATAATGCACGATGTTCGGCATGATCACGGATAGTGCAAGTATTAATTAAAACAAGGTCTGCTTCACTTAAAACCGATGTCTTTTGATAACCGAAACCAAATAAATGAAGCAGCATCTCTTCAGAGTCTGCTTCATTCATTTGACATCCGTAATTTTGCAAGTAAACTTTCTTCAAGGTTTATAAGGTTACTTTGAATTTGCGTTTTGCGGTTTGTTCTTCTTTACCGTCTACATAAGCTTTTGCTTCAAGGTAGAAATTGCCGGTATTAAAGTTCCACCAATCATACCACCAATAACCGTTGGCTTGGCGGCAATTTTGCCATTCTCCGCCGTTAATTGAAACTTGCATAGCAGAGCAAGGTTTCCTTGAACCTAAACGGAAACAATAATGCCCGCAATAAACTGTTTCATTATTTTGCGGATAATCTATGCAAATATTTTTGCAAGTTTCATTATTGTTTTTGCAATTAGTTTTGCAATTATTTTTTTTGGTCTTAGCCACTAAAGAAGTAGCAAAAGTTTTAACTCTTGAATTAACTTTTTTTACTCTGTTTGCTACTCTTTTAGTCAAGGTCTTTTTTGTTTTTGTTGCTGTTGTCATACTTCCTCCAATTAAATCGTTTTTAATAATTCCTTTAAAGCATCTGCCGTATTGACCGGTAAATGTATTTTTATTACGCGGCGGCCTTTTTCTTCAAGTGCCCTATAATCGGCTAATGCTTGTGCTTGGCATAAATCTTTAAAGGTATAAGGTTGGTTGGGAATACCGGCATCTTCTTTGGCTTCTGAGGAAAACACCACAAAAATGCCTTTACCCGCATCACCTTTAAAAAGTTGGCCTGTTGAGTGTAAATATCTTGGGCCGTAACCGAATATTACGGCACGGTGTGTTGCTTTAAAAAGTCCGTCTTTCATTTTGTTAAAAAGCTGAGTAAGTTCTTCACTTTCAGGCAAATAAGCAAGCAATGCAAAATAATCTTTATTGCCGGCTTGTTTTGCGATATCTGATAGTAAATATTTTTTAGAAATTTCACCTTGCAAATTATTTGAAAGTAAAAACTCCGCTTGGGCTGCTTCATCTTTTTTACCTTCGGCAAGTGATGCTAAAATATTTTTTGTTATCGTCTTAGAAAGTTGAACGTTCGGTTGATCAAACGGGTCAATTTTCATTATTGCACCTGCGGCAGCGGTTGCAATTTCCCAAAGTAAAAATTGGGCACCGATTTGATATTTATCTTCCATACCGACTTCCATGTACGGCATATTTTTAAAATGGCTTTGCAAACTCTTGCTTTGATAATTTACGTTTACAAAGATTCTGTCATCCAAATAATCTTTTTCAGGTGCAAGTTCCTGCGTAACTACCGGCAAAATACCTTTCTTTTCTTTACCGGTAGATTCTGCAATAAGTTGTTCTATCCATAAACCGAAAACAGAAATTTCTCTCGGCATAATTAAGGTTAATTTATCTTTACCGTTAAGGAAACCTTGCCCCATCAAAGCACCCAAAACAAGTGCGGGGTTATCCTCGGTATTTTGGAAAGTTTCCCCCTCTGCTTTTGCGGCTTTTAAAAGTTTTTCAATATCTATACCGGCTAAAGCTGCAGGCAACATACCGAATAAAGATAAAGCTGAAAAACGCCCTCCGATATCTGCTTTATTTATAAAAACTTTTCTAAAATGCTTTTCTTCCGCAAGTTTAACAAGGCCCGTATTAGGATCTGTTATTGCAATAAAATGCGCACCTGGGTTTTGAACTTTCTGGGAAAGCAAACCGTAAAAATAAGCAAATTGTGATGACGGTTCAACCGTACCGCCTGATTTGCTGGCAAAGATGAAAAGTGTTTTTTCTAAATTTATTTTAGAGGTTACTTCCAAAATTTTTGTAGGGTTAGTTGTATCCAATACAAACAATGTGGGATACCCTTCTTGTTTGCCGAACACGACACGTAAAACTTCCGGTGCTAAACTTGAACCGCCCATACCCATTAAAACTACTGAAGTAAAATCTTTTTTAACTTCTTCGGCAAAATTTTTGACTTCGGCAACTTTTGTTAAAGTCCAGTCATAAACATTTGTCCAGCCAAGAGAATTATTGATGATGTCGGTATGTTCTTTTTCCGTTTTCCATAAAGTTGCATCATGTTTATAAAAACGATCTTTAAAATTTAATGCCTTTAATTTCTTTAAACCTTCTTCCGTTAAAACTTGAGATTGTTGATTTAAATTTACTTTCATAATAACCTCTTTTTATTTAAAGTTCCTACTTTCCACTTCCAAAACTTTTTTTATACGCCTTAAATGGCGGTCTTCTTGCCCTTTAGCGGTTGCGGTTAAAAAGGCCTCTGTTAAACTTTCCGCCTGCGTAGGTGAAATCACACGTCCTCCAAGGCACAGAATATTCATATTATCATGCGTTACGCCTTGTGCTGCAGTGTATGTATCATGCGCGATACTTGCGTAAATTCCTTTAAATTTATTTGCGGTAATGCAAACCCCTACACCGCTCCCGCAAATTAAAATTCCGCGTTCGGCTTTCCCGGAAAGTATAGCATTTGCGACTTTTACCGCATAATCTGGGTAATCAACACTATCCGCCGAATTTGTGCCAAAATCCAAAACTTCAAAACCAAGCTGTTTAATTTTATTTATCACAGCTTGTTTAAGCGGAAAACCGCCATGATCGCAACCTAACGCAACTTTCATTATAAATCCTTCTCCACGAGTTCACAAAGAGTATGGCCCATAAAAATGTGGCATTCTTGTATACGCGGAGTATTATTTGATTTAACTATTATCGGTAAATCTGCAATATCTTTTATTGTACCGCCGCTTTTCCCCAAAAAAGCAGCTGTATAACAATTTAATTTTTTGGCAAGTTCCAGTGCCTTATAAACATTTGCACTATTGCCGGAAGTTGATATACCTATAACGACATCCCCTGCCTTTGCAAAACCTTCTATTTGACGGGAAAAAGTATCATCGTAGCCATAATCATTACCGATAGCGGTTAAACTTGATGTATTAGTATTAAGGGCAAGCGCCGGGTAACTTTTTCGTTCTTTTTTATATCTGCCCACAAATTCAGCTGCTATGTGTTGTGCATCACCTGCACTACCGCCGTTGCCCATTAAAATCACTTTACCGCCGGCTTTTAAAGATTTAATTATTTCTTTGGCTAAAGTTTCTATCTGAGGTCCTAAATTATCCCCGACGTATGTTAATGTCTCAATAAGTTCCTTAGCTTCATTTTTTGTGAACATAACTGCTCCTAAATAATTTCAAGATACTTTTGTTGCACCCATGTAAAATTGTTTTCATTTCCTAAAGAGACTTCCACCCAATCGCCTTTTCTATCATGTATTTCCAGCAATTGTGCCCTAGGTACATTTAAGGCAACAGGGAAATTCTCAGAAGGTCCGCTCCTAAGTTCTGCCCTAGGGGCGATAACTACGGCTAAATCCTGTAATTCTTTTTTTGCCCTGATTAAGTAAAAGCCGGTAAAAAACAGTGCAAAACACAAAGAAAATATTACTGCTTTAAGCCAAAATCTCCTATACTTAAAGAATACAAAAAAAGCTACGCTAATAGCAACTAGCCAAAGACCTATGAAAGCAAGGCCTTTTAATTCTTTTAAAGAAAAGTAATTATAAAGCAAAAATACACTTCTGGGCATACTGTCTGGTATTAGGGATTGGCCTGTTTTCTCCATAGTAAAAGACAAATTGTTTATAATATCTTTATCTCTGGGATTTAAGCGAAATGCCCTATAATAGTTGACAAGTGCCTTATCCAAATCACCGGCTTTAAAATAACTGTTACCCAAATTATAATATGCATAAGCATTATTATCACCGTTTTCGATTTGTTTTTGATATTCTTGTACGGCACCTAAATAATTACCGTTATCGAATAATTCTTGTGCGGTTTTATTCTGATCTTGTGCAAAGCACAAAAGAGATATAAAAAGTGAAATTAAAATTAAAAAGTATTTCATTTTATCTCCTTCTCCAAAGCAGATATTAAGGAAACAAGTTTCCTTTTTTCTTCATCTAAAACATCTTTGGAACGGGCATTGACCGTAGGGGCATATTTAAGCATTGCAAGATGATTCCATAACCCAATTAATTTAGTTTCGGTGAAATCTTCAAGTTTAAGTTTTTTACAGATATCTTCAATACTGCTTAAGCCCATTTGTGATTTCATTTTCGCTTCAATGTAAGCTTTAAGTATTTCCGGCAACTCATCTGTATTTTCTGCCTGTTTAATACTCTTTTTGGCTAACAAATAAGGTTTCTTCCCACCGGAAAAAGAGATATTGCCTTTCTTTACTAAAGCCACAAATAAGGCTAAAAGAATCAAAGCAAAAGCACAGAAATTATAATTCCCGAAATCCGCTACTTTAGAAATTATTTTACTGAAAAAACCTTGCGGAAAATATTTTAAATAACTGATATCTTTTGAAAGATGTTGTATTTTTTGCCCGGCGGAAGAATTATTATCTTCGGCAAAAGATATATTTTTTTGATCATTAACCACGGGTGGCAAAACCTTCAAGTGTAACTCGTCACTTTTTATAGTTTTATAGGTTTTGGTTTCGGTATCGAAATAAGAGAAAGCAATTTGCGGAATTGTATAATTTCCGGAAGCCCTGGGAACGATAACCGTTTTATAAACCTTTGTTCCGACCAATTTTCCTGCTGCGATTTTATTAGTTAAATTAGAAGAAGTTTCATAAGTTCTAAAACTTTGATCTATTTCAGGTATTGGTATATCTTTTACCGCAGCCAAATTACCGGTTCCTTTAACGCTTACGCTTAAAGTTATCGGGTTACCTGCAATGATTTCATTAGAATCCAATGCAGAAGAAATTTGATAATTTGTACCTACTGCCCCATAAAAACTTTCCGGTTTATTTTCGGCAGGTAATGGCAAAATATCAACAAATAGAATATCACTTTCCACCTTATTCGTTTGCCCACCGTTTGCACCTTTGAAAAAGACATCAAAAGCATCAAATATTCCTTCACTGGATGTATATGTGACAGTTGCGGAACCTATTTCCGCCACACCGCTGACCAAACCAAATAAAGCGCTTTCAAGTTCCGTATAATAATAACTTTTATTTCCTAAAGTTTCTCTACCTCCCCTAGTAGCGATTTCCTCTGAAAATAAGCCTTTAAGTTGCGGTTTATCATATAAAGGTTGCCCTAAAGTATCTTGTGCCTGATAAAATCTTATTTTTAAAGTTATTTGCTCATTAATATATGCCTTCTTCGTGTTTGTTTGAGCTGTCATAAAAAAATTAGGTAATTTTACATCGGAACGGGCTTCGTTTTTTTGTTCTTCTTGTTTCCTTATTTGTGCTAAAGTCTGCTCTTGTGTACGCGGAGCTGAAGGGGTATTCCTTGAAATTTCCACTTCGATAGGTTCTGTTTTATAATCTTTCCCTGCTATCTGAACGGTAAAGGCACCTATTGTCGTTTTACCGGAAAAACGCGGTGTTAAAATATAATTAAATTGTTGGCGGGCAGATACTTTGCCGTTTATCATATTTACCTGCCTGCTTTGACCGGCGGAATAAATATTAAAATTAGGAAGTGACGGCATTTGCGGAACTTCAATTTGGGTAGTTGGTGCATTTACATAAACCGTTAAGTTTATTTCTTCATTAAGCGTTACAGTGGTTGTATTAACTTCGGCACGAACCTCCACCTGAGCATTTAATTTTAATGCACAAACGATAAATAAAATACTACTCAAACAAAGTATTTTTATAAAATTAAGATTAAATATATTACCAATCTTTTTCAATTTGATTACTCCTTATATCCGCTTGCGGTAAATCTTGTTTATGTTCTTGGGCCATTTGTAAGACACTTGCCGCCTCTTCTTTAGCGGATGCGTCTTTATTTTTTTGTTCTTGTTTTTGCTGTTCCTGTTGCTGGTCCTGTTTCTGTTTTTCTTGATTTTGTTTATCTTGATTTTGATTTTTCTTTTCGTTTTGATTATCTTTATTTTGCTGGGGGTTATCTTTAGGCTGTTTACATTGATTTTGTGCTTGCTCTTCTTTTATCATAAATTGCAGATTTTGTTTAGCGTCATTATCTTTTAAATTATTCAAAATGACCGTACGCATGGCTTGTTTTGCGGTTTCTTTATCACCGGCTTTATAAGCGGAATTCCCTAAATTAAACAAAGCATTCTGGTTAAATAATGCTTCTTTTTTAGTTTTAGGCTCTTTCAATGCCAGTCCAAAAGCATCAACGGCTGCCCCATAATCTTGAAGGCGATATAAAGCCGTACCGCTGTTATATGCGGCTTTTTGCGGGGTTTTTGCAGAGGCTTTTTCATAAAGTTCAAAAGCCTGGCCGAACTTTCCCTCATCATAAGCCTTATTGCCTTTCCTTAAAACAGAATTTTGTGCAAAAATCGGCATCGTTAAAATAATTAGAATAAAACTTAAAATAATCCTCATAATTATATTTTACCTTTTCTTATTGGCAAGCATAAAGCCCCCATTATTAAAATTATGGCAAGGGCAAGGGGTATCTGGTACCTGCTTTTATATATTACGGTATCGGTTGTTTTCGTCAAACTTTTGTCTAAAGTACGAAGTTGATTTGCAATATCATCTGCAACTTGTTGGGCATTGGTATACTTAATATAAGCACCACCTGTCTTAGAAGCCAAATTGATTAAAGATTTTTCATCTAATTTGGTCATCACAGTTTTGCCGTCTTTATCTTTTTTATATTCCGTTCCTTGGTCTGTTTTTATAGGGATAAGTTCCCCCTCTTCCGTTCCGATACCGATCGTAATAATTTTTATACCGTTTTCACGGGCGGTACTTAAAGTTTCCTCAATATCTTCGGGATTATGGTCTTCACCATCGGTAATCAAAACAAGGGCTTTTACCCCTCCGTAAGGGCTAAGCATACGTGATGCCAATTTTATTGTAGGAGCGATCGCAGTACCGGCAACAGGAAGCATATTAATTTTTATACGTTCACTTAAATTTTTTAAAGCATCTAAATCGGTTGTTATCGGGCAAAGCATATAAGCCTGTGAAGTAAACGCAATAAGCCCAAGCCTTTCTTGTGTTACTTCTTCCAAAAGCATTTTAAGCATCATTTTTGCATTTTCAAGGCGATTGGGTTTAAAATCTTCCGCTTGCATTGATAAAGACACATCTAATGCAATAATGGCTTGCGAATAATTGGCTGAACTTTCCCGACGTTCTTTCCCCCATTGTAAACCGGCCAAAGCAATAAACAAGAAGAATATACCGCTTAAAAATAAAACATCCTTTAAACGCCTTCTTACTTTAAATTCCGGTGGGGTTAATTGCGCGAAATTGACTTTGGAAAACAAAACTTTCAAAACCGCTTTACGACGCAAAAAACCAAGCCTCCAGAAAACTGCTATCAAGAGCGCCGTTAAAATTAAATAAAAGAATATTTTTGTGTTTGCAAATAGTTCCATAAGCAATTAAGGTATTTTAATAAAAATAAACTTCCCCCCTAAAAATGCCAACAAGGCAAAAAACAATGCAAGCCAAAGTAATTCTTGATAGGCATCTTCATAATTTAATTTTTTCGTTTCTTGGTAAACTGTTTTTTCAAGCGAATTTATTTGAGCATAAATATCATTTAAACCTGCTGTGTCCGTTGCGACATAAGCACGGGCATCGGTTATATCGGAAATTTCCTTTAAAGTTATTTTCGCTTCTACCATCTTGGAACTGTTTTCCCGATAACTTGCCATTAATTGATCCCTGTAAGGAATATTTAGCGGTAAATTTGACATATCCCCCGCCATTAAAATAGTATATACCTTTATACCGTACGCCGCGGCTGCTTTGGCTGCGGCAATAGGATCTACCGTACCGCTATTATTTTCGCCATCGGTAACTAAAATTATAATTTTACTTTTTGCAATACCCTCTTTTAAATGTTGCGTACTTACGGCTATCGCATCCCCAACTGCAGTTCCGCTTACGCCGGCCAACATATCAACATGTATTGAGTTTAAATATTCTTTTAAAGCAAAATAATCTAAAGTAAGAGGGCATTGAAGCATAGCCGCGCCTGAAAATACAACAAGGCCTATTCTATCACTTGCTCTGGCAGAAATAAAATTCTCCACAGTCTCTTTAGCTGCTGCCATACGATTATATAAATCCTCCGCACTTTGTGCTTTTTCTGCGACGAAATCAGGCATATTCATACTGCCGGAGACATCTAATGTCAGCATAATATCTATACCTTGAGTAGGAGGCGGTTGTGTTTTACCTTCTTTTTGCGGACGTGCTAAAGCCAAAATCGCAAAAAACAGACAAAGCAAAACACAAGTTAAACTAAAATATTTAGCAAGTAATGTTATTAAATCTAATTGTGGTTTTTCTCCTTCAGGAAGAGGATATTTTACACTTACACCGCCCCCGGTTTTCAAAATTATTCCCCAAACAACAGTAAATAACCACAGAATTAACAAATACAAGCATTTAGGATTTGCTAAAGTTTTACCTTTTAAAAATAAGAATACAAAAGCACCTAACACCGATAAACAGAGTAAGACAAATAAAATAAAAGGTAAATATTTATTTATTTTTTTCATCTTTACCTCCGTTTTCCTTGTTTTGATAACGCGATAAATCTTTTTCCTTGTTTTCAACAATTATTTCCTTAGCTGTTTTCAAAACATTATCCCGGTCTTCTACCGTCGGTATTGCTTTTGCGAATTTTACCAAACTTATTGATTGTTGCATCTTTTTAAAGGCATTAAAATCAAATTTAAAATCCGGAATATTTTTTAATTTTTTTAACAGTTCCCTGGCAGTCATTTTCTGTGCACCGAAGTTGAAGCGGGCAGATAAAAACTGCCTTAAAATATCTGAAATTTCAGAATAATAAAGTTTATACTCGCTTTTTTCCCACAAATCACTTTGCACCAAAATGTCTAATTGTGACAATGCAATCTCATGCATGGGTTGCTCGTGTTTTTCATAAGGTGTTAAATTTAACGGGGCAGGATGTTTTTTACGCCTAATTATATAGATTATACTTGCAAGTATTATTCCGAATAAAAGTATAAATAAAACTAGGCGTAGGAAATTAAAAGGTCTAAAAGGCCCCCTAATATCA
>JBGVBB010000105.1:0-2213 GCA_045225155.1 Elusimicrobiaceae bacterium | reverse complement strand
TAATTTCTGCTTCCGTCGGTCTTGCAATCCCTAAAGACAGAAATACCCACGGTTATATTTCAGAACACCATAGCTTCGGTGAAGCCGATCAAAAAGCCGGCGATTACGCCGAAGATTTGGCTGCAATGATGTTATCAACCACTTTAGGTATGGAATTTGATAATGATACTACCTGGAACCAAAAAGAAGAAATTTGGAAAATGAGCGGTAAAATTGTTAAAACAACAAACATCACACAATCTGCAATTTGCGTTGACGGTTTGTGGACCACAGTTGTTGCCGCCGCTGTTTTTGTGAGGTAGTTTCCAGTTTTTATGTTGAAACCAAGCAGTAACAACTTTTTAGCATTAGACGGCGAATTTTGCGATATTAAAACCGCGAAGTTCGCCGTTATTCCTGTTCCGTATGAAAGAACAGTATCCTACTTCGGCGGAACGAAACAAGGGCCTTCCGCTATTTTAGAGGCTTCCAGCCAAGTAGAATTTTTTGACGAAGAAACAAAAACCGAAACTTTCCGCGAAGGTATTGCAACTTTTGAAGCAATAAATTGCGAAGGTTCCGAAGAAGAAGTTTTTGCACGTATTGAAAATTTCGTCAAAGAATATATTAATACTTATAAACAATTTCCTTTTTATATCGGGGGGGAACATTCTATTTCCCAAGCATTAATTAACCCCTATATTGAAAAATACGGCAAGGAACTTTCCGTCTTGCATTTTGACGCACATGCCGATTTAAGAAAGGAATATTACGGTGATGAACGCTCACATGCTTGTGCTTTGTACCCTGCTTCCCGCAAGGTACGTGTTGTACAAGTTGGTATTCGTTCTATCGGTTTAGAAGAAAAAGATAATGTAAATGCCGGTAATGTAAAAACGTTTTTGATGCACGAAAATTTAGATCAGAAAAAATTAATCAAAGATGTTTTGGAAAATTTGACAGACACTGTTTATATGACGATTGACGTTGACGGATTTGATCCGTCAGTAATACCCGGAACAGGTACCCCGCAACCCGGCGGTTTTATGTGGTATGATGCCTTAAATTTATTTAGGGAAGTTGTCAAACATAAAAAGATTGTTGCCGCAGATATTGTGGAAACAGCACCGATGAAAGATAACCCTATCAGTGAATTTAATGCTTCAAAACTTATATATCGTTTAATGGGTTATTTAACTTTAAAAAATCAGGAGAAATTAAAATGAAATCTTTAAAAGGAACACAAACAGAAAAAAATATTTTAACAGCTTTTGCAGGTGAATCTCAGGCGAGAAACCGCTACACTTTCTTTGCAAGCAAAGCAAAAAAAGATGGGTATGTTCAAATAAGCAAAATTTTTGAAGAAACCGCAAATCAAGAAAAAGAACATGCAAAACGTTTATTTAAATTTTTAGAAGGCGGTGATGTCGAAATTACTGCCGCTTTCCCGGCAGGAGTCATCGGGGATACTTTAACAAACTTAGCCAATTCTGCCGCCGGTGAAGATGAAGAATGGCAACATATGTATCCTTCTTTTGCAAAAACCGCACGTGAAGAAGGTTTTGATGAAATTGCTATCGTTATGGAAAATATTGCCGTAGCGGAAAAAGAACACTCCAAACGCTATAAAGCATTACATAAAAATATTGCTGACGGTAAAGTCTTTAAAAAAGATGAAACAGTTAAATGGAGATGTATCAACTGCGGTTTTGTTTACGAAGGTAAAGAAGCACCGCAAAAATGCCCCGCTTGCGCACATGAACAAAGTTATTTTGAACTTTTGTGCGAAAATTGGTAATATTTACCAAGGGCAAAAATAATTTAACGCGCCTTACCGTATAAGGCGCGTTTTTTAAAAATGAGAGAGGGGGAGAAATATGGAAATAAATGAAATATATAAATGCGAAGTATGCGGAAATGTTGTGGAAGCAGTTCAATTTGCGACAGGTTCCGTATATTGTTGCGGTAAAGAAATGGTTAAACTTATTGCAAATACTAAAGAAGCCGCAACGGAAAAACATATTCCTGTTGTGGAAGAAAAAGATGGGGGTTATTTAGTCAAAGTAGGGTCGGTAGAACACCCGATGTTAGAAGAACATTTCATAGAATTTATTGAAGTTATTTATGACAATAATAAAATTATGCGTGCACATTTAAAGCCCGGTGTTAAACCTGAAGCATGGTTCCCGAAAAGTGACGGAAATATTATTGAAGCAAGGGAATATTGCAATTTG